>JAZFSW010000030.1:0-2117 GCA_036446375.1 Desulfobacterales bacterium
CCTGCAAGGCTGAAGCCCCCATCTCTAATCTGCGTTAACCTGCCCGCCACCCGTCCGCCATCGGCTTCGCCTCAGGCGATAGCCGGGCGGGTCGCGAGCTCAGGCGAGGCGGGCGGGTCTGCGCCTGCCCTGTGAGATACACGATAGTGTGGAGCGAAGCGGATCTCTCTGGGGTAATCTGCGGATCCTTTTTATCTTCTGCCTTATCCCTTGTGCCTTAGTGCCTTTGTGCCTTTGTGGCAATGCCCTTATCCCTTCTGCCTTTTCCCTTTTGCCTTGTGCCTTTGTGCCTTTGTGGCAATGCCCTTATCCCTTAAGCGTTACCGCATCCAGTGCAAAATGGCAATTACATTTTCTTGTTGAGTTGATACCGATTATTCTATAGTGTATATGGGATCTGTATGGAAGTCACAAGGTTTTGGAGCCTATCACTCACATAACCAGCACAAACCACATCATCAATATGAAAAACAACTGCTCCCACCGGACATCGTTTACCTCCTTCCTGTTTGCACTCAGCATCATCGGATCGATGGGTGCGATCGGCTGTAGCGATGGGGACGATTCGGGTACGATCGCAGCCGAACAGGTAGAGACAGTGAAGCAGTTTTTTGATGAAGATCACGATGGTGTGACCAACGATATCGATATGTGCGTCAGCACCCCTACCGATGAGAGCGCCGATCAGGACGGTTGTTCGGTTTCGCAGCTGGACGTAGATACCTGGGTTGCCGGGGAGTTTGCGCCTGCTTCGGATTTCAAAGCACTGTGTGTCTCGCCTCGAAGCGGGACCAATCCGGCTACCGGCCTGCCATATCCGGATGAGGCGGGGACCGTGCTTGATGAAAACAACTGGCTGCGGTCCTGGAGCAACGATCTCTACCTGTGGTATGACGAAATAGTCGATCGTGATCCGGCGGACTACACCACCCCTGAGTATTTTGATTTACTCAAGACATTCGCAACAACCCCATCGGGAAACCTCAGGGATAGATTTCATTTCACAATGGATACCGCAGAATGGCGTGCCCTTTCCCAGGGGGGCGTATCCACCGGCTACGGGGCAACCTTTGTAATCATCCAGGGAACACCGCCGCGCCAGATCGTGGTTGCCTATACTGAACCGGATTCGTCTGCAACCACCGATCCTGCGAATCTGGCGCGTGGCGCCACATTGCTTGAGATTGATGGGGTGGATGTCATAGACGGGACCGATGTTGACACGCTGAATGCCGGTCTGTTTCCATCCGAGCCGGATGAAAGTCATGACTTTGTCGTTCAAGACCTCGGATCAGCCGTCACCCGATCGTTTACCATGGTGTCCGAGGCAGCAACATCCGTGCCCGTACAGCATACCGGCACCATCGACACCGCATCCGGAACGGTGGGCTACATGCTGTTCAACGCTCATATTGCGACCGCCGAGCAGCTATTGGTCGATGCGGTCAACCAATTGAAGACGGCCGGCGTCACCGATCTTGTACTCGATCTGCGGTATAACGGCGGCGGGTTCCTGGATATCGCCAATGAATTGGCTTACATGATTGCCGGCCCCGGTCCAACAACGGGTCAGACGTTTGAAGCGCTTCAATTCAATGACAAACACACGACGGTCAACCCCGTATCCGGTGAGCTTCTCACCCCATCGCTGTTCTATAATACCACTCGCGGCATCTCCGCACCTCAGGGCGTGGCACTGCCAAGTCTTGATCTGACTCGGGTCTACATTCTGACCGGTTGGGGTACCTGTTCTGCCAGTGAATCGATTATCAACGGCCTGCGCGGTGTTGATATTGAGGTGATACAGATCGGCTCGACAACCTGCGGAAAACCCTACGGATTTTACCTGTTTGAAAATTGTGGCACCACCTATTTCTCGATTAATTTCAGGGGGGTCAATGCCAAAGGCTTTGGCGATTACACCGATGGGTTCTCAGCCGAGAATACGGATCCCATCGAGGGCACCCCAATCCCGGGATGCTCCGTTGCCGACGACTATACGCATGCCCTCGGCGATCCGGCCGAAAGACGACTGGCCGCAGCTCTTGCCTATCGAACCGACGGGACATGTCCGGAAGCCTCGGGTATCTCGCAGCAGGTACGCTCCGGATCCGCGG
>JAZFSW010000031.1:0-3846 GCA_036446375.1 Desulfobacterales bacterium
AACCCTGAAGCGTAGTTTCCCCCTTCTTACTTATCCGGAATACCGGCCAGGGCCTTTGCCAGGGCTACTTTCTTGTCGAGATTGCCTTCTCGGAAAATCATTACTCGCTGGGCCTGGGGTGATCCGGCACCATGCATGGACTCTATCAGGGCCGTGCCGCCGGTCATGGCTTCGATGAGCCTTGCGATCCTTATCCGGTGTTCCGGTGGCACGCCGGCTACACCGGAAAAGTACTTCCTCACAAGATGCCCCACATCCTCACTATTCAAGTCATATTCGCTGGGGAGGGTAGCAAGAAACCCCCCTGCCAGATCCATGGCCAGCCGGGCGACCTCAAAGTGGAGCCGGGTGACGTTCTGCTTGCAGACATTGGCAAGCATCGTATCCACCATGTAGCCCCCGGAGGGGGTTGCCCAGCCTTCGGATGAACAGGCGATGGAAGAACAATAGAGGGTCTCACAAAGATGGATCATCTCTGTTACCTTATCTTTCACATGAGACGCCTTTGCGGTTCCCTGGATCTGTGACAGGTAGGCGGTGGCACCGATAAGCACATCCATCGTTCCGGTCTTGCATGCCCCATAGTTGGCCCGGTGATGGGATGCGAATCGGTAGACGATGGAATTGGTGAATGCGGTCTCCCCATTGAGAAATACCCTTTCTGTGGGGATAAACACATTGTCAAACACGATCATTGCTTCCCCGCCAACGGCTGCAAAATTGGGATTTCCCACATCGATTCGTTCGAGATTATCCCGGCGATCGTCACCGGCCTGGCGTCCAAACACCATCGTGACCCCCGGGGCATTGACCGGAAGCGCACAAACGATCGCATAGTCCTTGGATGCCTCGTCCAGTGCCGTTGTGGGCATGACGAGAATCTCATGTGAATTGACAGCTCCTGTCATATGGAGTTTTGCGCCTTTGATCACCACCCCATCATCCCTGCGTTCCACCACATGGACGTATTGGTCCGGGTCCTCTTGATCGGCAGGGCTTTTCGAGCGATCTCCCTTTGGATCGGTCATGGCTCCCACCACCATCAGATTTTCTTCCTGGATATGGGTGAGCCATTTCTTGAAGCGTTCCTGGTAATCGGTACCATGTTCTTTATCGACCTCATAGGCCACGGTGTATACGGCATTGATTCCATCAAGACCCACGCATCGCTGAAAACAGGAACCGGTTTTCTGTCCGAGAATTCTGAACAGCTTTATCTTCTTGACAAGATCCTCGGCATTCTGATGCACGTGGGTGAACCGGCTGATGGTTTTGCCGGTCAGATGGGAAGTGGCTGTTGCCAGGTCACGGTATTTATCGTCGCTGGCCAGGGCATAGGTCATTGCAGCCGCACGCACATGGGGAGCGGTGGCGGCATCTCGGGTAACGTCTTCTATCTTCTTGCCTTTGTAATAGATCACCGGATGCAATTCCCTCAAACTTTCCATGTATTCCGCACCGTCCTTAAGCTTCATTATATTTCCTCCTCTCAAATGGTCGATTGGGATGAGCATTATGTTCTAATAGTCCAGCCACAAAGGCACTAAGACACGAAGATACAAGATGATTCATGTGAGGGCTTTTCTTGTTTCGGTGGGACTAACATCCCGGTTCGCAATGAAATTCAATCCGAAGAGAATAATTCCTTCTTTGTGTCTTTGTGCCTTGTGGCTGAACCCTTACAAATTATACCAGGATGAAAAGGAGCGCAATGGTTAATTGGTCCTTGGTAGTCGATCCGGTCCGATCGATTTCTGCTTGACTTGCCCGATGATGGCGGATACACCCTATCCCAACGCTGAACGCCCTGTGGTATAGAATGGACATCCCCTATGATCGATGCAGACAGGCCCAAGAAGTGATGCAATCCTCAAACAACACACCTGTGACGCAGGGCTGGTGGGTACCGGGTGATCTTGTCCCCGAGACGGGCGATGCCGCCTTGAGGGCCGCTATTGCAGGCGTCAATGAACCGGTGTGCCTGCTAAGTATCGAGGATCAGATTGCTGTAGGGCGAGGGGGAACGGCTACCATCGGTTCGGCTGCACCTTCGGGATCGGAGGTCTATCCGCTTCTTGCCTATGCGCCCCCACTGCGTCCGGAAGATCTGGGTGATGCCGGATTCAAAGCGGCATTTGATATTCGATATGCCTATATCGCCGGTGCGATGGCCAACGGCATCACCTCTGTGGAAATGGTTGAGGCCATGTCAGGGGCCGGTATGATCGGTTTTTTCGGTGCAGCAGGCCTTTCTCTTGACCGGATTGAGACGGCCATCGACCAACTGCAGCAAAGTGCAGAAGACCTGCCTTTCGGATTCAACCTGATTCACAGCCCGAACGATCCCGATCTGGAATCGGCTACGGTTCGTCTCTATCTTAGCCGGGGCATCAAACGAATCAGTGCCGCGGCATATATGGACCTGACGCTGCCTCTGGTCTACTATCGTGTCAGCGGTATCCATAAAGATGCATCGGGAACGATTCTTTGCCCCAATCAGGTGATTGCCAAGGTGTCGCGGGCCGAAGTGGCGAGAAAGTTTCTGTCTCCCCCACCCGAGAAATTTCTTACCCAGCTCGTCGAACGCCAACTGATAACCGCAGAAGCTGCGGCGATGGCTGCATCGGTGCCCATGGCAGATGCACTTACCGCTGAGGCGGACTCAGGAGGGCACACGGATAATCGACCGGCCATCTCACTGCTGCCAACGATGCTGGCGCTGCGTGATGAACTGGCCGATGCCCACCGGTATCCATGCCCCCCCTACGTCGGTCTGGGCGGGGGGATTGCAACGCCGGATGCTGCGGCTGCCGCATTTGCCATGGGGGCTGCCTATGTGCTTACCGGTTCGATCAATCAGGCCTGTGTGGAATCCGGAACATCGGAAGCGGTGCGCCTCATGCTGGCCGAAGCCGACCAGGCGGAAGTGACCATGGCCCCGGCAGCCGATATGTTTGAAATGGGGGTTAAGGTCCAGGTACTGAAACGGGGCACCCTTTTCCCCCTGCGTGCGGCAAAACTCTACGACCTTTACAGCAACTATGACTGCTTTGAAGATCTGCCTGAAAACCAGCGTACCATCCTGGAACGGGACATCTTTCGCTGCAGTTTTGAAGCCGAGTGGCAACAGACCGCTGCGTTCTTTGCCCAACGGGATCCGAAACAGATTGCCAGAGCCGAGAAAGATCCGAAGCATAAGATGGCGCTGGTATTCCGGTCCTATCTCGGCCGGTCATCGGCCTGGGCCATATCCGGGGAAGCGGATCGGAAGATCGATTACCAGATCTGGTGTGGTCCTGCCATGGGTGCGTTTAACCAATGGGCCAAGGGCTCGTTTCTTGAACATCCCGAAAATCGCAAAACGGCTGATGTTGCCATGAACCTTCTGCTGGGTGCCGCTGTTGCCACCCGCACAAACTGGCTGCGGAGCCAGAATGTTTCCCTGCCTTCCTCTGTAACCCAATTCTCCCCCATGACGCTTGCCGATATTCAGGCTGTCCTCGAAACCTGATTCCTCGGACCCTCTTCCCCAACTGAATTGGCGAAGAACCCATTCCGAATGCCCACCGGCAAAACCCGATTACATGTTAAGATGTTATATCTATATGATAACTATTCTCCCATGAGCGGGACCCTGGTTAGCAGGTTGCCAGTCTGATCGAAAAAGAAACTTTGGTCTTCACCGCCGAGACGCCGAGAACGCAGAGAAAAGCAATAGGCCAGTCAATTATCGTTTCAAAATGACTTCTTGTGTAATATTAATGGCAAAGAGTGATGATTTGCGCCTGAGTCGCATAGGCGCAATCCATCAAGAGTTATCTCTGCGCCCTCTGCGTCTCGAGCGAA
>JAZFSW010000032.1:0-4783 GCA_036446375.1 Desulfobacterales bacterium
GGTTCCTCTTGTTTCCATTAAAGGCACGATTGAAGCGGTCGTTAATATACAACGCTTCCACCAACGTAAGGTCAAACAGCGCGAAACAGCAATCGTCGCAGCCTTCCTTACATCGAACGCTATCGGAATGGCTCTGTTCCACACGATTAAAAGCGTTCTGGGCCCTGTAGGCAAACACTACATATTGCTCAAAAAAGGGGGTTGGGTCGAAACACATCTGTCCATATCCCCGGTTCACCGCGGTTAGATCTGGGGCGGGGTGACGGGCAGTGGGTTCCCGATGTTTCACGTGAAACATCGGTGCGTGATGCATCGGATCCTGGTCTCACTTCCCGATACAGAATTGACTGAATATCTGGGAAAGAATGTCCTCTCGTGTGTTCCGTCCGAGAACTTCATCGAGAGCATCGACCGCCTCTCGAAGATCAATGGCAACCAGCTCTGCCGGAAGGCTGTCTCTTATGCCCTCCGCAGCACCCCGTGCCGCCAAGAGTCCCTTCTCGAGGCCCTGGGCTTGCCTTAGATTGGGAATCACACGATCCAGATCAATGGACCGATAATCCGGGCTGCCGGTCGTTACCAGCAGCTCTTTCAGTTCCCCAACACCTCTGTTATATAGCGCAGAAATGCGTCCCGCAACTAACGTTTCCAGCGGAGCCGGAAGGGGTTCTGTCTCGCCGGTGTCCAGCAGATCGATTTTGTTGATGACGACAAGGTGGTTCTTGCCCTTTATCTGCTCATAGATTGAAAGATCCTCTGCCGTTAACGCTGAACCGGCTTCGACCACAAAGACAACCACGTCCGCCCGCTCGATACGCTCCCTGGTTTTTTCCATCCCGATCGCCTCGATGGGATCTTCTGAAGGATGGAGGCCGGCCGTATCACAAAGCACCACCGGAATCCCGTTGATCACGATGGTTTCTTCTATCACGTCTCGTGTCGTTCCCGGCACATCGGTCACGATTACCCGGTCCTTTTCGATTAACCGATTCACCAGGCTGGACTTTCCCACATTCGGTTTTCCCACAATGACAACGGCAAGGCCGTCCCGGAGAACATGGCCGCTCTCATAGCCATCGATCAGCGCTTCCAGCTCCGCCAGCACGTACTGCCTGAAACGGTTATAGACAATGTCTGGTGCATCAATAGGCTCGATGTCGTCAGGAAAGTCAATCCCCGCCTCAATCTCAACCTGTTGGCTGACCAGCGCGTCCCGGATGGACTCGATTCGTTCCCGCAAGTCCCCCTTGATCTGAGCGGCGGCACGTTCAAGGGCGCTACTTGATTTCGCATTGATAATGTCGATAACCGCTTCTGCCTGGGTCAGATCAATTCTCCCGTTCAGATACGCCCTCCGGGTAAACTCCCCCGGTTCGGCAAGCCGTGCGCCCTGTTTGATAACCAGGTCCAATATCGCCTTAAGGGCGACCGGGCCGGAATGGGCATTGATCTCAACGACATCTTCCCGGGTATAAGAATGGGGAGCCAGCATCAGCGAAACAAGGACCTCATCGATCATCTTCTGGTCTTCCGGGTCCACGACCTGCCCGTAATACAGTCGGTGTGACTCCTCGAGAACTGTCGTTTGGGCGTTCCCGTGTGTCCGGAAGAGCGTCTGCGCGATCTTGACCGCGATGGAACCGGTCAATTTGACAATACCGATGCCCCCGGTTCCCGGTGGCGTCGCTATGGCGACAATGGTAGAGGTGTCCATGTTTTTAGCAGTGGCAGGGACGGTTGTGTACCGTTCTTGGTGGCGTTCTGTGAAAGGTGCCCCGGTTTACTCAGCCTTTTCCTTGTCCGAATTTCGAACGGGAATAATGACCAGTTTTCTCAAGAATCCGTCCCCCTTGCTCTGGGTTCGCACCCGAGAATCTTCCTTCAGCTTCAGATGAACGATTTTTCGCTCATAGGCACTCATTTGCCCGATGGTTGCGGGTTTCCCCGTCCGGTCGGCTTTTTCCGCCATCCGGTCGGCCAGTGCCTCGAGGCTATCCTTTCGTTTCTTCTGATAGCCCTCTATGTCAACCTGTATGTGCACGCGGCTTTCGTTGTCCTTACTGATGATCTTTTCTGTAAGGTATTGAATCGCCTCAAGCGTCTTGCCCCGTTTTCCAATGAGGATTGCCGCTTCGCTACTTTCGATCTCAAACAAAAGCCCCTCTGGATCTTCCTCAACGGACAGCGTCACATTATCTGAAATCAGACCGGTGACTCGCTGCAAAAAATCCAGCCCAAGGGCTTTCGGGTCGCTATCGCCTTCTTGCTTCTTTTGCGTTTCCATGGCCGTGGGCGCCGGTGTAGTCGCCTTGACTTCCGTTGGCCGTGGTGCCGCTTTCGCGGACGTCTTTCGTTGTTTTTCCTTTGCTTTCGGCTTGGAACCACCCCTTGCGGCCTTCTGCGTTTGCACGGCCCCCGGCATGACTACCACAATCTTTGCTTTCTTGCTTCCTACCAGCCCAAAAATGCCGGTGGATCCATAGGAAATCACTTTATACTGCAACTTCTCCCTGGCAATACCCAATTTCTTACAGGCGGCCGTTGCCGCTTTCTCAATACTCTTTCCGACAAACTCCAATGGTTCCTTCATATCAAACCTCCGTCATCTGGCGCGTCTTTACGCGAGCTTCTTTGTCACATACTGCTGTTGTGCAATAGAGAGAACATTGTTTACCAACCAATACAAAACAAGCCCTGAAGAAAAATTGATGAAAAACACCGTAAAGATGACCGGCATGAACATCATCATTTTGGCCTGTGCAGGATCTCCCATGGGTGGCTGCATCTTTTGAGATAGAAACATGGTTGCGCCCATAATTATCGTTAAGACAGGAATCCCATAGGGCGGCTCCATCACCGGGATATAGGAAATGGGGAAAAGTTCAAGTCGCTCTGGGGCAGACAGATCCTTTATCCATCCAAAGAACGGCGCGTGTCTCAATTCAATGGCTTCATATAGCATCCGATAGAGGGCAAAAAACAGTGGCATCTGAACCAACATCGGCAGACATCCGCCCAGAGGATTCACCTTGTAGGTACGGTAGAGCGCCATTACCTCCTGGTTCATCTTCTGCTTGTCATCCTTGTATTTCTCCCTAAGGTCGGCCATCAACGGCTGCACTTTTTTCATCTCTGCCATTGACTTGTAGCTCTTAACACCCAGTGGCCAGAGCAGAATCTTCGATAGAAGCGTTAGCAGGATGATGGCTACACCGTAGTTGGGAATAATACTGTAAAACAGATTCATGACCCACACACAGGGCTTGGCAATGGGATCGAACCAACCGAAATACACCGCTTTTTTCAGATCAAAACCAAGCGTCTCCAATATCGATGTGTCTTTGGGTCCCAGAAAAAGCTGATACGAAAACACTTCCTCGGTACCGGGTTGGACAACCATCTCCGGGGCAATATACTGGCTTGTCAACAGGTGGGTCTCTTCGGGATAGCTCAGATGCATGGTTGCCGCAACCGGAGTCTCGGGAATAATACTAATCATAAAATACCGGTCTTGCACCGTCATCCATTGAAGACTTCCCGTATAGCTGTTCTTGTCTGCAATATCGTCTAAGTCTACATTTTCTCTACTATTATTGATCAGTGCGCTGGGTCCTTCAAATCCGAACCTCCGCCCTTCTTGCTCAAATCGTTTCTTTAGGGACACCATTAAATGGTCCCGGATACTTTGACTGGAACCATTTCTTACGGTCACCCTTAATTCGATCAGATAACTGCTCGGGTCAAAGAAAAAGGTCTTCTCTATCCTCACGCCCTCTGGAGACATCCAGAAAAAAGAAACCGGCTCAACACCACCTTTCGCCACAATAATATCCGTGGGTCGGTCTGCAAGAAACACAGCTCCCGGGAGGCCGCGAACCGACTTGTCGGCAAAATCCAGCTGGAGAATTCCCGTATCGATCTCCGGATCGATCATCTCCAGAAACGGAGCGTCCGCAGCCATGGTTTCCCGGTAGTCTTTCAATACAAAACTTCTAAACACCGCACCTTTTTCTGAAATTTCGACGGTATACAGGGGGGTGCTAACGGTGATTATTCTGGCAGGCTCGGGGGGACCGGAAGCAACGATATCCCCCGGGATCTTCTCGGCGCCCCGATGTTCAGACCTTGCCCCTTGCGACACCCCTTTGCGGCTATCTTCGGGAACTGACCTCGGCAGATATGTCTTCTCTACTTCTTTCTGAGGCTGTATGGGGCTCTTGTTTCCTGGCAGCAGTTCCCATATCAAAAAGACGAGGAAAGACAGCGCTATGGCGATGATGAGTCGGGCTTGATCCATATTTTTCTCCTAACACCGAGAATGGAAATCCATTGAAAATCAATGGGTTACGCAGCTTGAACCCTAACGATGCGTTTTTGTTGTCAGAGGGGATGGCGATAAGAAGGCAGCTCAACGGTTGACCATTCCCGGAACAATGTCAGATCGACAAGGGTTTGGTAACGTCCGCATTCAAGAAAACCTGAGGCTTTCACGCTTTGCTGAGGTATCAAGAGGGTTCGATCCGTCTTCGGGGTCACTCCGCAGTAGACCGTGCGCTCTTGAGACCTTCTCTAGGGAACAGGATCAAGTCCTCCGCGATGAAACGGATGGCATCTCAATAGCCGTTTCATCGAGAGAGCTCCTCCCTTAAGGGGCCCATATCGCAAGATCGATTGGTACGCATAATTAGAACAGGTGGGGTAAAACCGACAGGAAGGACCGAGAAACGGAGACACAATATATTGATACGTCTTTATAATTATAAGAAATATCTGCTTTGTGATG
>JAZFSW010000033.1:0-4975 GCA_036446375.1 Desulfobacterales bacterium
ATGTTGTTCTTGACGAGGTTCTGGGCATCTGTTTCATTGATTTCGTTCTGGGTGGCACAGGGGAAGGCGCAGTTTGCCTTGTGATTCCAGAGGGGATTATACGTCAATTCCGGGTCCACGGGCGTATAGACCGCCGATGTATATTTCTCGCTATACATCTGGATGCGACCCCTCTGCTGGTTCTTGAGCGTCTTTACAAATGCGAGCTTTTCTTTGCTAATTCCGCTTTCATCATAGATATATCCTGAAGAATCAGACAGAGAAACCACCGAGGCCCCAAGGTCGATAAGCTTTTCGGCGGTGAACTGTGCAACGTTTCCGGAACCGGAAACAAGACAAAGGGTATCTTCAAGCGTTCGATTGCGTGTTGCGAGCATTTCTGCTGCGAAATAAACACAACCGTATCCCGTCGCCTCAGGGCGAATCAAGCTGCCCCCCCAGTTGAGGCCCTTGCCGGTTAAAACACCGGAAAACTCATTGCGTAGTTTCTTATACATCCCGAACAAGAAACCGATCTCCCTGGCACCGACCCCGATATCTCCGGCCGGAACATCGGTATGGGGGCCGATGTGGCGAAAAAGCTCACTCATAAAGCTCTGGCAGAAACGCATGACTTCGTTATCTGATCTACCCTTGGGATCAAAGTCGGACCCACCCTTGCCGCCCCCCATGGGCAGGGTGGTCAATGCGTTCTTAAATGTCTGTTCGAATGCGAGAAACTTGAGAATGCCAAGCGTTACAGAGGGATGAAATCGAAGCCCCCCTTTATAGGGCCCGATGGCGCTATTCATCTCAATGCGGTACCCGCGGTTGACATGGATCTCGCCGGCATCGTCCATCCACGGGACCCGAAAAAGTATCACCCGTTCCGGCTCTACGAGGCGTTCGAGTATCTTTGCCTGCCGGTATACCGGTGTTTGATCCAAAACCGGTTGTATGGAAGCCATAACTTCTTTGACCGCCTGGTGAAATTCTCTTTGCTCGGGATCTTTTTCCGCCACAAGCTGTAAGATGTCTGTCATCGTCATATTCCTCATTCCTACGGGATTATGCTCAAAAAGCCCATTGGCAGGTATTGCTAATCCGAATCAGCCGGAAAAGACAACGAGCGTAAAAACGTATCCTGAAACTCAGGAAGAGAAGCAAGATCCAATACCGTTGTCTTGTCTGCGATATCTTGAGCCTTCCTGCGCAGCTCGGGATCAAAAAGAGTGAGAATGGCTCCCGCTCCCGCCGCGTTACCAACCACGTCGATAGCGCCTTCCGGCAGCAGGGGAAACATACCGATGGTTCCGGCATCGTCTTTGTCAATATAGCTTCCGAATGCGCCGGCCACCAGAAGCTGTCGTGGTCGATCGAGGCCGGAATGATGGCAGAGCAGTTCCAGGCCGGTAAGCAGCGCCCCTTTGGCCAGCTGAATCGCCCGGACATCTTTTTGGGTGAGCGTGATGGCCTGCCGGGTCTGTGCATCTTCCGCCGGCACCAGCACATATTCCGGCATGCCGTTTTCATCCAACCGGATGTGGCCCGAATCGATTCCGTGGTTGAATTTTCCCTCCTTGGAGACAATTCCCGCCCGAAACAGCTCCGCAACAGCACTGACGACACCGGTTCCGCAGATTCCCGATGGCCTAGTTACGGTATGGGATTGATTCTGAAGGACTGAACAGGTGGCGCCACCGTTATGCGCATCGATCTTAACTTTATCTATCGCACCGGAAATCGCCTGCATGCCATGTCTGATGGTGGCGCCTTCAAAGGCCGGACCGGTAGCACAAGAGGTGGCTAGAAGACCGCTTCTGCCGACCAGCATCACCTCGCCGTTGGTACCTACGTCAACCAGCATGGTGCCGACAGGCCTCTCGTCAAGAGCTGTCGCCAGAGCGGCGGCAACGATATCGGCGCCGAGAAATCCGGCAACAAGCGGTAGCGTATGAATTTCGGCCGAAGGGATCAATGTTAACCCAATGGTTTTCGCCTTGAAGGTTCTGGCTTCAACAAAGCCAGGATCATAGGGGTAGACGCCGATGGAAGCAGGACTTTCGCCAACAAGAATATGTATCATCGCGCTGTTTCCCACCACCACAGAGGTCCCGATGTTCTTCGGGTTAATCCCGGTTGAATGGCACAGGGCTTCCAGACCCCACTCAATGGCTTTCACAGCCATCTTTTGCAGGCGCTGCAGCGCATTGTCCTGTCTTGCGATGGTGCCAATTCGGCTCATTACATCATCGCCGAACATGGCCTGGGGATTTCTTACCGATAGGGTTGCCGCAACGGCGCCGTTGCTAAGATCACACAGATACAAGGCGATGGTCGTGGTCCCCAGGTCGACGGCAAGGCCATATGGGCATGAAGGGTTTCCAGGACCGGCGGGAGCAGATAGGATTTTCGGAAGGAGGGTAGGACCTTTCTGTCCCACTTCCGGCGTCAGGCGGGAATGCGCCGAGATTTCAACCGCGATATCTCCGGTTGCCGTGGCTTTGCATGCCAGACGGTAACCTTCTCTGATATCCGTTTCCCCGAGGAGAGCGGCTTCCTCTTTGCTGACCGGTGAGACCTGCTTGCGTGTCTCGTCTGATATTCGGATGAGACATTTGCCGCAAAGCCCCTTGCCACCGCAGTCGGATCTGAGCAGGATCCCCGCACCGATCAAGGCTTCGAGAAGCGTCTGTTCCGCGTCGGCCGGGACCTTCTGGTTTCCCGGCAGAAGTCGAATTGTATATGAATCTGTCTTTTCCAAGGCCACCCGGCGGAGCGTGTAGACAATAAAACCTGTTCTACGAAGGAGCATTTCCAGACGTTTTCAACAGACGCCTGTTTTAGAGGACCTTCCTTATCCCAAAGCGCTGAGTCGTTACCAGCCGCTATTCTTCCTGAGCAGAGGCGTCGGGAATTCTCAGTGCTTTCTGAAGCGCGATCTCGATGGCTGCCTGCACTTCGCTCATCTTAAACGGCTTTAAAATGAAGCCAAGGGGATCCAATTGTCTCGCCCTGTCAATGTAATCCCCTCGAATGTGACCGGTAATGAAAATCGTGGGGATCCCCAGGTCTTTTTTTATAATCCCGGCGGCATCGATGCCATCTATCTCGCCCGGTAGCCGGATGTCCATCACGACCAGATCCGGCTTGAGTTCTCGGGCCAGGGAAACCGATTCTTCTCCCGACAATGCCATTCCGACGACCTCATGCTCGATCTTGATTAGAAAGTCACGGAGGGGGTCGAGAATCGACGTTTCATCATCGACAAGTAGTATTCTGGCCACAGGTTTCCTCCTTGTTTTCAAGGGGGGGTTAGAAGAAGCGTGCCCGAAAAGGGCAGGTGTCAAGCCGAGAGCAACGCCATATAATCATGGTGGAAGGAGAAATTCAACCCCGTTCTTGCCGGCAATGGCTGGCGCCTGGGAACAGAAAGACAATACCCATGCCGCTACCGAGGAAAGACCCCGTCTTCATCTCCATGCCTACCTATCGTTTAAACCAGCCTTGGGTCCTGAGACATATTCTTACCAGCATCAACATCACCGGGACTTCGATAAGCACCCCGACAACCGTTGCCAGGGCTGCACCGGAAGACAAGCCAAACAGCATGGTTGAGGTCGCGATGGCCACCTCAAAGTGGTTGGATGCACCGATCATGGCAGATGGAGCCGCATCCTCGTATGAAAGACCCAGCATTCTTGCCAGGCCATAGCCCAGGCAGAAAATCACCAGGGTTTGTATTAACAGCGGTATGGCAATCCAGAGAATCGTCAGGGGATTGGCGATAATCACCTCACCCTTAAAGGAAAAGAGCAGCACCAGGGTAACGAGCAGGGCAACGATCGTAATGGGGGTGAGTATATGAAGAAAGGTGTCGCGAAACCAGTTTTCACCGAAGCGGCCGATGATAAACCGCCGTGAAAGATAACCGGCAACCAGAGGAAGAGCCACATAGACACCGATAGAAAGAACCAGGGCCTGCCACGGAACGGGAAGTCGGCCCACCCCCAGCAGGAACCCGCCGAGAAATCCAAACAATACCAGCATCACAAGGGAATTGATTGCCACCATCACCAGCGTATGCCCGTCATTTCCCCGCGCCAAAAAACCCCAGACCAGAACCATCGCCGTACAGGGGGCAATTCCCAACAGAATGCAACCGGCAAGGTAGCTTCGCCACAGGGGAACTTGCAGCATCTTAACCCCATTAACCAACACCACAGAGCCGACGCCATGGGTGTCGCCTGTCGCCAAATCAAGACCCAGGGGCATCTTTACAAGATCCACCGCGTCCGGCCCGATGAATCCATAAAAGACGGTACCGAGGAAAAAGACCGCGATGCCGACCATGGTGAACGGTTTGATGGCCCAGTTGATGAACAGGGTTAATCCGACGGGCCGGATGTTTCTTCCGGACCGGACCACTTCTCCGAAATCGATCTTGACCATAATCGGATACATCATGAAAAACAGGCAGACCGCAATGGGAATGGATACCACTGGCGCATCACCAATAAAGATCGCCAGGCCATCGAGATACCGGGCAACACCCGGAGCGGTCTTTCCAAGAAGGATTCCCGCGAGGATGGACAAAACCACCCAGACCGACAGGTATCGCTCAAAAAAACTCAATCCTTTTTCCGATGCGAGGTCCCCTCCGTTTTCTTTCATGTTTTGGCTCCCTGTTTTTTCGAGGAACCGTCGCCGGGTTGTCGTCCCCGTGTCAAACCATGGGACGATTGCCATTGAACCGGCGGCGCCTCAACTGTTTCGGATACAAACTTCTATCGAAGCCCATTGCTCTTTACACGGGTTTCTCGTACCCCTGCATACGTAGCGGCTTTTCCAAATGGCTGCGTTCCAGAAGGGCCTGGTTCTCAAACAGCTCGGAGGTGGGTCCGTCTGCGCTTATTCGGCCATCACGCATAACGATGGTTCGTTCACATAGATCCAGAACCATATCCAGATCGTGGGTGGCGATGATTTTCGTGTG
>JAZFSW010000034.1:0-3952 GCA_036446375.1 Desulfobacterales bacterium
GACACCCTCATCGATCTCGGACCGGGGGCCGGGCAGGCCGGCGGAACAGTTGTGGGGACCGGGAGCCTTGCAGACATAGCAAAGAAGGCCGATTCCATCACCGGGGCGTCATTGGCCGATAAGACCCATTGTATTACCTCCCGGTTGAGGCCCTATCGCAAGAGACCGCGCATCCGGTTGGCCGGGGCCGCGGAACATAACCTGAAGCGAATCAATGTAAGCTTTCCGATGAACACCCTGATATGTCTTACCGGTGTATCCGGTTCCGGGAAATCGACGTTGCTGAAAGAAACGCTTTACAAAGGGCTGCGAAACCGCCTGCTGAAGCATGACAGCCGCGCGGGACGATGCAAAGATATCGTGGGTTGGCAACCTCTCACCCGGGTTCTTGAGGTGGATCACAGCCCCATAGGAAGAACCCCCCGGTCGGTACCTGCATCCTATGTCGGGGTGCTGTCTACCATTCGACAGCTGTTTTCCCAGACACCGGAAGCCAGACGCCGCGGTTACACGCCCGGCCGGTTTTCCTTCAATGTTAAAGCCGGGAGATGTCCCGGATGCGAGGGGCAGGGCCAGCCGAAGGTTGCCATGAGCTTTCTGCCGGATGTGTATGTTTCCTGCCATGTATGTAGAGGTAAACGATTCAACAGTGAGACATTGGATATTACATACAAGGGGAAAAGCATCGCAGATGTTCTCGATTTCACATTTGAGGAAGCCAGAGATTTCTTTTCCGCGGTACCCTCGATTTTTCGCGTGACCCGGTTTGTCTGTGATATCGGACTCGGGTATCTTCGTCTGGGCCAGCCGAGTCCGACATTATCCGGGGGAGAAGCCCAGCGCATCAAATTGGCACAGGAGCTTGCCAAAAAGACCAACGGCCATACCCTCTTTGTTCTGGATGAACCTTCGACCGGTCTTCACCGGTACGATGTGGTTAAGCTGATCGAAGTGCTGCAGGAACTGGTGGATCAGGGACATACCATTGCCCTGATCGAGCATAACCTGGAAATCATTGCAGCTGCCGATTATATCATCGATCTTGGCCCGGAAGGCGGCGATCAAGGGGGCCGGATCATGGCCTCCGGATCACCCCTGGAACTCGTGAAGGGAAAGCGGAAGTCCCATACGATTCGGTATCTGAGGAAGTATCTTGGAGGGAGTTAGGGGGAAGGCATAAGGCATAAGGGATAAGGCAAAAGGGAGAGGGTGTTTGGGTGTTGGGCTGAAACCCCCATATGAAACTTGACAAATGCATGCAATTCAGGTATGAATTCACTATTCAGAAAAGCGGAGGGAATAAATATGAAGATATCTGAAAGAGGACAGCTCACAATCCCAAAGAATCTGCGGGATCGATATGGTCTACACAAAGACGTGGAAATCAGCCTTGTGGCCTCCAGCAATGGCATTGTCATAAGAAAACAGAGCCGGATCATGCATCCTGTGGATAAGGTGCTTGGAATCCTCAGGAAGGCAATTGACACCGATCAGTATATCGAGGAGCTGCGAGGCAGGTGAGGACCGCCGTTGATACGAATATACTGCTTGATGTATTCATAGGGGACCAAGCGTTTGCGGATACATCGTCTGAGCTTTTGAAAACTGCCTATGATGAAGGCGCGATCGTTATTTCTGATATTGTCTACGCTGAACTCGTGCCGCAATTCTCAGATAGACAGAAACTAGACGATGCCCTGGAAGTGCTCAGTGTTAGACTTTCTCCCCTGGATGCTGATGTTGCATTCCTTGCTGGCGAGAGATGGAACCTATATAGGAGATCAGGGGGAAAGAGGACGCGGATCATTACTGACTTTCTCATTGGTGCACACGCGGCATTGAGAGCCGAACGCTTTCTAACAAGGGATCGGGGGTTCTACAAATCCTATTTTTCCGAACTGGACCTGCTCACGCTCGCATAATAAGATATGTGAGATAACCTACGTAGCATAGCAGGAGGGTGATCCCGTTTCCACGGGTTAGGGTGGGTGTTTTTCGCATCATCAGCCAGGGCAGGAAGCTGGTGAACATCATTACGATGTAGTCAATATAAAGGCCGCTTTCAAAGAACCCTCCGGGAATCGATATCGGTCTAACGATCGATGCGGCACCGAGAACACTGAGGATGTTAAACACATTGCTGCCGACAAGATTGCCGATGCTGATGTCCATCTCTTTTCTCAGGGCGGCGACCACAGATGTTGCCAGCTCGGGAAGTGACGTGCCGAAGGCAACGATGGTCAGACCGATGAATTTTTCACTGACACCGAGAATGGCCATCACCTTGACCGCCGAATCGACAACCAGCTGAGCGCCTGCTACCACACCGGTTATCCCCACGAGGATGAAGATCAGTTGTTTCTTCCGCGAAGCCATCGTGAGGCCCATGTCCGGGATTTCCTCCGGGGTCGAAACCGCATCACCGGTATCGGCCTCTGCCGGCTTCATGGTAAGGTAGTAATTGAAGAAGGTATACCCGATAATTCCGGCAAACAGGGTGACCCCTTCGATCCGCCCCAGTCTTGAATCAAGGGAGAGCAACAGCAGATACATGGATATGATGAGCATCAGGGGGATATCCCGCCGGATAACCGATCGGTCGCAGGTGATCGGTTGAAGCAGGGCGGCCATTCCGAGAACCAGCGCGATATTACAGATATTGCTGCCCACCACGTTGCCGACGGCGATCATGCTCTTGCCCTTGACCGATGAGACAAGACTTACCACCAGCTCGGGCGCCGATGTACCAAAAGCAACCACCGTCAGGCCGATGACAATCGGCGTAATTCCAAGGCTTCTCGCCAGACTCGAAGATCCCTCTACCAGCCATTCCGCACCGTAATAGAGCAGGATAAATCCGATCAGGCAAATTAACAGGTTCAATACCATGGTTCTTCTCCAGTTCAGTGGAAGCAGAGCAGGGCCCGGGAGCCGCCCTCATCACTTCCTCCCACTGTTCTTCGTTCATCGAAAATCGACCATCCGGTTATTAACCTGAAGCGTCATAGGTGTCAATTCAATTTGGATGGTGTCTGTTGAACGATGCGACCAGACACGATGGCGCAGTCGCCGGCGACTCCTTACGACACCATCATAAGGTTGAAGATTCATGGGACTCAAACCCGGTATATTCAGCCGTATAGGGCGATTTCGGATTGGGTTTCGGAGAAATAAACATGGGGTTCAAAATATTGAACCCGGTGGAATGGTGATTATATATTTAAATAACGACAGGTTACAGAATACCATGCAACCTGAAGTTAAATAAAATGAACATTTCGGCCTTCTTTTCTATGGGAGGGGCTCGGGAAGAAGACCCTGTCTTTAGCCGAAGTGAAGAATAACATACTGAAATTACAGGTCAATTGGATCTACCATTAGAAACATTCAGAATCCGGACATATTCTGGCAAGGATATTGCAGTCTCCTAAAAGCGTGACAGATATCTTTTCATCTGTTCTCCTTCTTACCAGCCGGTCGGGCTATCCTGACCGGCTGGTTTAATTTTGCGCGGAATTTCCTATGTGAAAATACATCTAAGAAATTGGTGTCGGGTTTCAGGAAAGCTCTTTAGGAGCCCTTGCTGACACCTGACACCCGACACCTGAAACCATTTCTATGTCGTTTCTTTTTCGATTGGACCGGTCCCGCCTTGCGGGATTTAGCCAGAGGCGGCGCTCACACCGGCTTTCGTCCGAGCAACTCCGAGACACGCCTGACCCGATTCGGCAGTGTCGGCCCGACAGCCTGATCGCCGATGCCGAGAATGATCCGTTGATCCCCATCCAGCGTGTCAAACATCCCCTCAAGCCAGTTTTCAAAATCCTGTTCCGATACATGAGATTCAAAAATCGGCGATGGTACCACCCCCCACATGAGAACCCTGCCTTGCCAGGACTTCCAGGCTTCTGCAAAGGTCAACGCTGTAAGCGGCGCCGGTGAAATGGATTCC
>JAZFSW010000035.1:0-2427 GCA_036446375.1 Desulfobacterales bacterium
AAAGATGGCCCATGCAAGGAGATTTTAATGGTTGGAGATGAGGTAGACCTCTATAAATTTCCCTCTCCCCTTGTTCACGATGGTGATGGCGGGAGATACATAAGCACTTTCCACATCATAGCTACCAAAGACCCAGATTCCGGGTGGGTAAATTGGGGAATGTACAGACAGATGATACATACTAAGAATACCCTTGGCGGTCTGATAGCCCCGGCACAACATATAGGTATGATGTTTCGCAATAAATATGAAGCCTTGAATAGACCCATGGAATTCGCCGTAGCTATAGGTACAGAACCAATAACTGCTCTGGTAGGAGGGGCTGGAATACCTGCGGGGGTGAACGAGGTAGATATTATTGGCGGAATCAGGGTAGAACCCCTAGATGTCATCAAATGCGAAACAGTCGATCTGGAAGTTCCAGCTACTTCAGAAATAGTTATTGAGGGCGAAGTGAAACCCCATGAACGCAAGAAGGAAGGTCCATTTGGAGAATATGGTGGATATCGTTCAATACCGAGTCTGCCGAACACCGATCCTGCCAAACAGATACAGCACATACTCTCATCACCCTACCGACAAATCTGATTATCGTCAACAGGAAAGATGGCCGGATTCACCGTGCGATCAGGAGAGCAGCCGGGGCTCCTTGCCGTGGCGGTTGCGGGGGCTTCACCCCACCGATGAGGGTCCACATAGACCGCGTCGATATGCCGGTTCATCTCCCGTTCGACTTAGAGATGCTCTATCTGACCGGATAAACAGGAGATATGGTTCGCGCTTCAGATCCCCATGGAACATGCCCAGCGCAACCCGGTTGACAACATCAGATCAACACGATATAGGAATGGCCACCGTTTATTATTTTTGTTATTTTTCACTTGACAGAGAGGGGGCACTTGTCCCATTATCCGGCTTTATTTTGACACATAGACCCATCATAATACCACAATGTGAGTGGGTCTGAACGGGGGTAAGGCGAGTCGGAAGGACCCTTTAATTTCATTCAAGCTGCTTTCTAAGAAACATCGCTAAGCATATCCAGAGAAAACTTGGGCATTGACCTTTGGTGGTCAAGAGGGGAGAAAAAAAATGATTCAGCGGATTCTATTATCCATGGCACTTTTGATCCTGTTTGGGAGTCAGGTTGCTTTTGGGCAAACACCCGATAGTGTGCAGAAGAAAGTGTCAAAAGCAATCGACCGAGAGGCCAAAGCACAGAAGAAAGCCGATGACTGGTCCTGGGACAAGAGAGATCTCGTCGATGAGATCCGGGACCTCAAGACGCGGGTGACATGGCTGCAATACCAGGAAGAAAAGCATGAGATCTATATCGTGCGGGTGAAAAGGAATATCGAGGATCTGAAATTCAGGAAAGCCGAAGCATTGAAAGTGCGCGAGCAGTTGGATCCCTATCTGGAAGAGGTTGTTAACCGACTTGCCGCTGCGGTGCAAGTAGATCTTCCGTTTCTTCCAGATGAGCGACAAAGACGAATTGATTTTCTGAAAGATTCGCTTAACGACTACCAGCTGATGCTCAGCGAGAAGCTTCGTCGTGTACTTGAAGGCGTTCAGGTAGAAACGCTGTATGGTAAGATGGTGACGTCAACCGACACCACCCTGAACATTGCCGGCAGCGATACACAGGTATCATTGCTTCGTCTGGGGCGAGTGACGATGTATTATCTTTCCCTCGATGGTACCCAGGTGGGCCAGTGGAATGATGAAACCAAGCAATGGGAATCGCTGGACGAAGGTTTTATCCGATCCATCCGACGGCTTCTGGATATGGCGGAACGTAAACGGTCGGTAGAACTCACTGAACTTCCCTTAGGAGCGTTATAATGATGAGACATCATTGGACAAAAATCATAGTGGCCTTTTCGGTCATCGGTTTGGTTGCCCTGGCGGGCCAGGCGGTAGCTGCTGAGAGCTGGGCGCAGGTCGCTGACCGGGTAGAGACAGAACAGAAGCGGTCCATAAATGAGGCCGTGGCAACAGAAAGAACGATCCAAAAGGATCGGACGACGCTGCTGAGAGATCTTAAGGATCTGAAAGCGCAGGAGAAGCGAGAAAAGCGGTCTCTGGACAAGCTCACGGCCCGGTTTGAGGCCCTGCTTAAGGAAGAGGCCCGGCATACCGCTGATCTTGAGAGTGAGCAGGACGAGATTGATGCGGTGGAGGGAACGGTTCGCGGGGCTGCCAAAGAAGCCAGCAGTATGAGCCGGGACAACATTATCACACCGGAGTTTCCGGAAAGAGGCGATACCATCGCGGCAATACTCGAATCCCGCCGATTTCCCGGTCTGGAAGGGATCAAAGCCATCATGGAAATCTTTTTTCAGGAGATGGCGGCCAGTGGCAATATCCAGCGAAGAACCGGGGACTTTGTGGGTCCTGATGGCAGAAATGCAAGCGGGGAAATCA
>JAZFSW010000036.1:0-10074 GCA_036446375.1 Desulfobacterales bacterium
CCGCCGACCGGACGCGATAAAACATCCCTAATGTTTGTCACGCCCCACATGCCCGGTGCATTGGTCAAGATGCTGGAGCCCATCGCGAAAGCCGGTATCAACCTCTTGAAGTTGGAGTCCCGGCCCACCAAGTTTAAGAACTGGGACTACTGTTTCTTTGTCGACCTTGAAGGCCACATGGACGATAGCCCTGTGGATAAGACAGTGAAACAGATGAAGAACACCTGTCAGTATCTCAAATGGCTCGGTTCCTATCCACGGTCCCAGGATGAGGAGTTTTGAAGGGCGGAGAATCTTGGGTGAGATTAGCTCGTATAAAACATTGGGACCTCGGTGTTGGTTGATCGGTTGCGCTGCTCGTATGGTGGATCGGTTTTCGGTTGGGTCTTTGCCGCAACCCACTTACGACAGCCGAAACGAGCCGCGCAACCCCAACCGATTGACGTCGTTTCTAACGACCAGACCGGCCCCGCCTTGCGGGATTTACCCAGAGCGTTGCTCATACGAAACAAAAGAGATCTCCAGCGAGAACTGAAAAATGATCGAAATAAAGCCACGACTACCGAAAAAGAGCGCCATTACCGTTCCGGGTTCAAAAAGCTATACCCACAGGATACTCATTGCTGCAGCGCTTTCAAACGGGACATGTACCATCAACAACGGTTTGAGGAGTGAAGATACCCTACTCACGCTCAAGGCACTGCAACAGATGGGCATCGGTATCGAGGAAAAGGATAATCAGCTGATCGTCCAGGGAACCAATGGGGTCTTCAAGCCGTCTGTCAACCCGATATATCTCGGCAATTCGGGCACATCGATGCGACTTTTGACCGCCGTTGCAGCCCTCGGGGACGGCGACTATATCCTGACCGGGACGGATAGGATGGCAGAGCGCCCCATCCGGGACCTGGTAGACAGCCTGAATCAGATCGGCGTTTCCGCGGGATCGGTTAATCGGGATAATTGCCCTCCGGTAAAGGTAACCGGTGGAACAATCGATGGAGGAGCCGTTTCGCTGAATTGTGCGATCAGCAGTCAGTTTCTGTCTGCCCTGCTCCTCATCGCACCCCATACCACAAAGGGAATGGATATCACCATCACCGATGGTCCCGTATCAAAACCCTACATCGATATGACCGTTGATGTCATGCAGCGGCTTGGCATCGACATTGACCGGGAAGCGTATCGCAGCTTTCACGTAAGGGGCGGACAGACATACCGGGCAGACACCTATGACGTGGAGCCGGACGCATCTCAGGCGAGCTATTTCTGGGCATCGGCAGCCATCAGCGGTGCGAGCATAAAAGTGCGGGGCCTTGGGATGGATTCCCGGCAGGGCGATGTTCGATTGACAACCGTTTTCAAAACCATGGGGTGCACGGTGGCCGAAGAACCGGATGGTATCACCGTTACCGGGGGTCGGCTTTCCGCCGTCGATGTAGACATGGCCGACATGCCGGACATGGTCCCGACCCTTGCCGTAGTGGCCGCCTTTGCCGAGGGGACAACAACAATTACAAACGTCGCCCATTTAAAGGCAAAGGAAAGCAACCGGCTCGAAGCTGTGGCAACGGAACTGAGCAAAATGGGCATCGATGCCCGGGCTACGGATACGGGTCTGACCATTTGCGGGGGACATCCGGTGGGCGCTGAAATCGAAACATACAACGATCACCGGATTGCGATGAGTTTTGCCATCACCGGCCTCATGACCCCCGGCGTTGTCATTACCAATGAACGGTGCGTCGAAAAATCCTTCCCGAAGTTCTGGGATGTTTTCGAAACGCTGTAACACATGAGCGCCGATGCCCGCAGGGAAATCGGACTCCGGCTTGATCGTAGAAGAAACGATGTCAATCGGTTTCGGTTGCGCGACTCGTTTGGGTTGCGGTTATTGGGTTGCGGCACAAACCCAGCCGAAAACCGATTAGTCGCGATATGGCGTGACGCAACCGATGGACGTTCAATCACGCCCTGGCGTGACGCAACCGATCAACCAACACCGATGACCTAACGTAGTTCCACATAAGGAGTTAAGACTCACTATGTCTGGCAATTCATTCGGAGAAATATTCAGAATCACCACTTGGGGAGAATCCCATGGGAAGGGTGTCGGGGTCGTCATTGATGGTTGCCCATCAGAGATACCTCTTGATGAAGCGGTGATACAATCCATGCTGGATCGCAGGCGACCGGGGAAATCCATCGCCAGCACCACACGGAAAGAACCGGACCGGGCCATAATTATGTCCGGGGTTTTCGAGGAGAAGACCACCGGTACACCCATCATGATCATGGTGGACAACAAAGATCCGGATTCCCGTGCATACCTGCCCTATGCCGATCAATTTCGACCGGGTCACGGGGACATTACCTATGATGCCAAATACGGCAACCGGGACTGGCGGGGGGGAGGACGTGCATCGGCCAGAGAAACCGTTGCACGGGTTGCCGCCGGTGCGGTAGCCAAAGCGATTCTTGAACGCGAAAACATCGAGATCGTCGCTTACACGGCCGAACTGGGCGGAATCAGACCCCGGATCTGTGATTTGGGCGTCGTCTCAGACAATGCCTTCTGCTGTCCGGATATGGAAGCTGCCGGTGAAATGGAAGAGCGGGTATCGGCCGTGAGAAAGCAGGGAAACTCACTGGGGGGGATCGTCGAAATTGTCGTAAGAAATGTTCCTGCCGGTCTCGGTGAGCCGGTGTTTGACAAACTTGATGCAGACCTGGCAAAAGCGATCATGAGCATCGGTGCGGTCAAGGGTGTTGAAATCGGTGCTGGATTCGACGCTACAACCAAACTCGGTTCTGAAAACAATGACCCGATAACACCGGAGGGCTTTTCCTCAAACCATGCCGGCGGCATTCTGGCCGGCATATCCAACGGTGATGATGTGGTGGTGCGCGCTGCGGTAAAACCCATCCCGTCCATCGCGATCGAACAGAACACGATCGATACATCGGGAAATGCGGTAACGATCTCGATGAAGGGACGTCATGATATCTCCGCCATCCCCCGAATCAACGTGGTATGCGAAGCAATGGTGTGTCTTGTCCTGGCAGACCACCTGTTACGGCAACGGGCATCGTGATGAGCAGAACCACGATAGGCATTGTCGGCGGCACGGGACATATGGGGCAATGGTTCCGGCAGTTCTTTACCGATGCGGGGCATCAGGTGTTGATCTCGGGTCGGAAAACAACCCTGACCACAGCTGATCTTGCCGAAAAAAGCGACATTGTCATTCTGAGCATCCCCATGGACGCTGCTGCGACCATGGCCGAAAAGATAGGGCCGCTATTGCGCAAAGATCAATTGCTGATGGATTTCTGTTCTCTGAAGGAAGGCATTATCGATGTCATGAAACGCTCCACAGAGGCGGAGGTGATCGGCACCCATCCCCTTTTCGGTCCGTTTACCGATTCCCTGGAGGGACAAAACATCATTCTGTGCCCCGCTAGAGGAACCCGATGGTTGCGGTGGCTCGAAACCGAGTTTGAATCAAAAGGGGCGATCGTCACCCGGATGGACCCGGTCGAACACGATCGAAATATGGCCGTTGTCCAGGGACTCAACCACCTGCTCACAGTCAGTCTGGCTCGGACCCTGCAAAAGCTGGGCATGCCCCCGGATCAGGCCCTTCTCTATTCAACCCCGGTGTTCCGAATGAAGATGGATCTGGTGGGACGATTATTTGCTCAGGACCTGGATCTGTACAAGAATCTGATCGGCAAAAACAGATTTACCCTTGAGGCGCTAGACGCATTCAGTTCAGCCCTATCCGAAGGCAAAGAAGCGCTTCTGTCCGGTCAGGATGACAGCGCCACAGCCTTTCTCGCGGAGATTCAAACGTTTCTCGGTGATTTCAGCCACGATAGACTCGATGAAAGCAACCGCATGCTGAACGCCCTTCCCTCGGGTGGCCCGAAGCGTCCGGCAGAGCAAAAGTGACGTAGCCCAAGGCCCATGATGCTCTGAGAAAAGCTGTCACATTCTCTGACCGAACAGTCCCATGATTCCCTGCTGTGTTTAGAACGGCCACAGACAGAAACCGCTTCTCCTGAATGCCCCTTCGCAGGATTCCAACTGCCGCTTGTATCGCTGGGCTCTAGCCTCTACCTTCCGGGCAACCTGCAACAGCCAGGCCTTCTTCTTGTATGTCTTGCGATTGTAACCGCCGTGCCCCTCATGGTAGGCCAGGTAGAGTCCATAGGCATCCTGTTTGGATATCCCGCACCGCTTGTGGCTTCGATTGCTGTACCACCCGGCAAAATCCACGGCATCGCCAAAATCATCCCTGTCAGCGCCTCCCCTTCCCGTACTTTTCTGGTACTCCTTCCAGGTCGCATCTATTGCCTGGGCATACCCATAGGCCGAAGAGGGCCGCGGTCCCGGAAAGATCCACAGACAACTGGTTCGTGGTGGTCTGGCATCCGACTCGAATTTGGATTCCTGGTGTAAGAGCGCCATCTGTATATGTATGGGGATGCCCCATCTCTTGTAGGATTTGCGGGCAGCCTTGTACCACTTTCCATTCTCCCCAAAGATATCGCAGACATTGTCAATATGTCGAGGCGGCGGCGGGGCTGCACATCCGGAGAAAAAGAGAATCACAAGACTCAGTACGGAAAACAAACGTAAACAATTGAAGGACATCCGGGGCGTCTGATGACGCACCATTGCGCGGATTGCCGTATGGCGGTGGGTATCTACCTTGGCTCTTCCTGGCATTTCTGCTTGCATATCATCTCCTTCCGGGAATGCAAATGCAATAGATGCACGGGCGTTCCCCTACATGACCTGTTTCCTTCTGGGTCGAAAAGAAATCACTTCGAGCTATATTTAGCCACGAGACATCCGGCAAGAAAGCCATACAAGTGACCCTCCCAGGATATTCTGGCATTGGTGGGCAAAACGCCAAATAGCGTTCCACCATAGAAAACCAGCACGCCCAAGGAAACGATGATGAACTTGAGCTGTCTTTGGAAATATCCGACAAGCAATAGGTATCCGAACAGCCCGAATATCAAACCGGATGCGCCGATATGGTTCCCGGTCCTGCCGAACAGCCAGAGTGCGATCCCTTGAAGAATAGTAATTTCGATTACAAGGGTTGCGGTATTCTTTTTTTCAAGAAGTGCAAAGATGATCCCAAAGGTCAGTATGGCAATGGTATTTGCATACAGGTGATAGAAATTAGCGTGCAGAAAGGGAGCGGTCAGGATCCCAATGAGTCCATTCAGCTTGCGGGGAATGAGCCCGAATTGCTGTAGCGGGACAAAAAGGGTAACGATGTGGACTGTCCAGAGCAAAAGGACAACGGCGAACACGAACTTCAATGATCCAAAGAAACGCGTCGTTTTCTTCATTTTTTCCCTGCGATCATCCCCGATGAAATCGATAATGCTAAGAAGAAGCGCCTTTCTTCAGCGGCCCTTCACGATTGAGCAGCCCCTCGGCTTCCTGGATGATATCGTCGATCAATTCTTTGACCGGTTTTACGCGATCCAGTACACCGACGGCCATGGATCCCCCGGTCACGCGAAACTCTGTATTCTCATCCCACTCCTGCAGGGCTTCCTCCCAACCTTCTTTGCCATCCTCGTTGATCAGATCTTCACCACGGCGCAGTTTTATATCTCTTTTGGGGTCCGGCGGGGCAAATACCCGATCTCGTACCTTGGGATCAAACGGGTCTGCATCGACCATGGCCTGCTTGTAGCGCGGGGAAATGGGGCATTCATCGGTCGCCATGAAGGCTGTTCCCATATAGATGGCCTCGGCACCCATGGCAAGGGCTGCCAACAGTCCCCGTGCATCGCCTATCCCGCCGGCCGCTATCAAGGGCACCCTGAGTCGCCTTACCGCCACGGTAATGCTCGTCATCGTGGACACCTGCATACTGCTCTTTTCTCCCACACCCTCAATGCCAACCATGACCACCGCATCGGCACCATGGCTC
Source organism: Desulfobacterales bacterium (assembly GCA_036446375.1). Taxonomy (GTDB): domain Bacteria; phylum Desulfobacterota; class Desulfobacteria; order Desulfobacterales; family JAZFSW01; genus JAZFSW01. The sequence goes on from JAZFSW010000036.1 coordinate 5,967, forward strand.
TCGGCTGCCAGGGCGTGCTTCATCGTGGCAACTTTGTGAAACCAGACCAGACCCGCTTCCTTGATACGCTTGCCATGTTGTGCGGCATTGTATACCGAGGTCTCAATGGCTGCCGCCCCTTCTTCTATGGCCACCTCCCGCATATCATCAATGTGAGGGCAGTGTCCCATGGATAGATTCACGCCAAAGGGTTGGTCGGTAACGGACTTGAGTTTTCGGATGTCCTCCCGGAGCCTGTCCGGTGTGCGTAGCGCTCCGGCAGTTATCAGTCCAAAACCACCGGCCTGGCAAACCGGCGCCGCCAAAGCCGATGTTCCGAATCCTGCAAAGGAACCCTCAATGATGGGGTACCGGCAGCCCAGCAAATCGGTTACTTTTGTTCTCCAATCCATACGAATACCCTCCTTTGATGAATCGACTTGTGGATTGTTCCACAATCACGCGGGTGAAATGGGCCTTCCGATACTCCTGATCTCTAACCCGATTGTTCTGAATCGGCAAAAAGTCGCCGCATCGCCGCCGCATAGTACCCATCTGTTTCATCAATGGGCTCACCGATTGATCCGGTACCATCTGCCGGTTCGGTGAGAGAATCATCGCCGGCCGAACAACGTGCGTGCAGAAATGTCCTGTTATCCTCTGAAAGGCGGTAGAGTTCTTTTACCAGCTGGACGAGCTCACCACTGTCAAAGCGCTCTATTGCCTTATTGACGTCAACCCGACTCGATTCTTTTGGCTTCTTGCTCAACATCGATATTCAATCCTGTGTTGACGTATCGGGTTCCCCGATTAGCCTGCGCTCTCAGCTCACGGGAAGCAGGTTCTGGATGCGGGACCTATGACTGATGATTCAGGGACATAACGAGAGTAACCATTTCAGATCTTTGCTACAGAAGCTTAAGAGGCGTCATCAGCACCCTAACACGGTGTGTCCAGGCAATATGGCCCTCAGATCTAGTATCCTTAACACGATTTCATTGAATTGTCTTGGCCAAACTCAGGGCCCCGGGGATGAAACTGGATGCCGGCGTCTCTGCATTGTTCCTTCACGTCGGCAACCCCCGGGGACATCGCAGCCCGGCGTTTCGGGTCGGATTCAACACCGCATATCACCCGATCCATCGGCCAGTAGAGGCCCTGCATGCCTGGCCTGTCGTCCCTGAACGTCAATCCGGATTCGATTGGGCAGTCACAGACATCCTTCCCGCACCCGAGGCAGGCTCTCCGGGTCAGACTCACCGGACCGATCATCGGATCCAACGACACAAACTTAACTGCGGCCGGTATCTGAACAAGAACCGGTATACGCTCATTGAACCGCTTCTGGTTCTCAGCAGATATGCCGACCCATATATTGGACGGCGTCTCTTGCTCCTCATCGGTTCCATTGGCACGTGCTTCCGCCGTCTTTGCCCACCGGATAAGCGCCAATAGCCCTATGGGCCGTCTGGTTAGAAGCGTAAAGGTGTGCTGCGAGCACCTGCGCATCATCATCCATATATCCAGAAAGAAATCCCTGGGCACATCCGTATGAGCAATGTCCCCCATCGAACAGACACGGACCTTCCTCGGTCTCTTCCAGTGAAGCGGGCGTGTGAGCACGTCGGGTTTTGGCGTTACCGCAAACGGATCGTCATCCGGATAGCCGAATCTGCCCCTTAGCCCCTTAGCCGTCCTCTTGGCAGGGCAATTCTCACAGCCTTCCGATATCGGAGAGCATCCGGTAACCGGATTCCATGTTTCGTCCGTCCATCCAATCTTTGACATCACCCAGGTCCTTTCAGGTCAGTTTGGGCCGAATGAGAACAGGGCGCTGCGGTGGGGGCTGTCAGGCTATTCCAGCCGCCGCTCGGATCGGCCGCTTGAGTGGATGCGAGACGTTCCCTTCAATTTCGCTCAACGGACCTCTGGGTCTTTTGGACTGAGCCCATACCTGATTTCATAATGCTGCCCTATAAATCTGCAGCAGATCATTACGGCTTACGGGAACTATGTTGGTTGCATGACACGGGTCATGAAAGGCGGCATCCGCTAATACGTCCAGATCGGACTCGGATATGGAATGGTTTGCCAGACCCAATTCGATCCCAAGGGACTCAATGAAAGCATAACAGGTTTCCGAAAGTGATTCCTCTGCAATTCCACCCTCTCTATACAAGTGAAGGATCGCCCCAAATCTTTCTTTGTGTTCTTTGCTTAAACGCTTCTTTTCAAGAAAAGCCAGGGCAGAGGGCGTGAGCAATGCCGTTGCCTGGCCATGATGCAGGTTGAAATGTGACGATAATGGATGTGCCAGAGAATGTATCATACCCAGACCTTTTTGAAATGCAGTCGCTCCCATAGACGCGGCAATCAGCATTTTGCTCCGTGCTTCAAGATCCGATCCATTCCTGCAGACAACAGGCAGGTATTTTATAACCAGTTTTATGCCCTCCAAAGCAATTCCATCTGCCATAGGATGGAAACCCGGTGAGAAAAACGCTTCCAGATTGTGAATTAAGGCATCAATTCCTGTAGCCGCGGTAATCGATGCCGGCAGGCCTGTGGTCAATTTCGGTTCAAGTACTGCAATATCAGGCATCAATTGGGGGTGAAAGAATATGGTCTTTTCCCCTGTCTTTTTCATGATTATGACACCGGATCTTCCCACTTCACTTCCTGTTCCGGCCGTGGTGGGAACGGCATAAAGAGGGGGCATTGGATTTACAATCAGCCGATCTCCTCCTTTTGCGTCATCATACTGTTCCATCGGCTCAGGATGCGAAGCCATGATCTTAATCGCTTTTGCGACATCCATGGGACTTCCGCCGCCAAAAGCAATCAAACTGTCACAACCGGCCTGCGCATATGTTCCGGTTCCTTTCTTAACATCCTCCTCGGTTGGGTTCGGGTGAGTGTCGTCAAAAATCTCAAAATCCAGATCTTGATACGCCAATTCTTTGGTGAGTTCAGTCAATAATCCGAGCTCAACAAGCGTCTTATCGGTAATGATAAGGATTTTTTGATGATTCCGAGCCTTGACCCTCTCGGCCAGTGAGCAAAGAGAACCCTCACCAAAGTATATGGTTGTTGGAAAATTGAATTGTTTCATCATATAATCTCAAAGTATCTCTGCATCTGCCAATCGTTTATCCTTCTCTCGTATTCCTTCGCTTCCCATTCACGGGAAGCAACAAAGTGTTCTAGAAATTCCCGGCCAAACATTTCTTCCGCTTCCCCGGACTGTGCAAGGTTCCGGAACGAATCTCTAAGATTGGTAGGAAATTGCAGCTTCTCAGGTAATCCTGCTTGAGCTTCATACGCATTTCCCTTTGTTTCCTCACCTAGTTCCAATTTCTGTTGAATTCCCAAGAGCCCTGCGGCAACAATGGATGCAGCCACAAGATAGGGGTTTGCGTCTGCGCCGGGGACGCGATGCTCCAGATGATAAGACGTTTCAGTGCCGGGAACAACCCGCAGGGCGGCCGTCCGGTTATTCATTCCCCATGTCGCGCTTGTCGGCGCCCATGCGCCCTTTACCAGGCGGGCATAGCTGTTTATGGTCGGTGCGCTCATCGCAAGAAAGGGTCTGAGATATTTTATCTGCCCGGCCAGGTACTGCGTCATGATTTCGCTCATATTGCCCCTGGTTTTTGCGTCATAGAACAGAGGCTTTCCGGTTTCTGTGCTGGAAAGCGATTGATGCACATGACCTCCCTGTCCCGCAACGTCCATGGACCATTTTGCCATGAATGTGGAGATAAGCCCTTGCTTCTGAAAAAAGACTTTTGAGAAAGTTTTAAAAAGTGCGGCACGGTCTGCTGCTTCCAATGCATGGTCATAAACGATTGCTGCCTCCCATACACCGGGCCCGGTTTCGCAATGAACGCCCTCAAGTGGTATTCGCAGTTCGGTACAATAGTCCATGAGATCGTTGAAAAGGTCGGCGTGTGTAGAGGAGCGTAAGATCGAATAGCCGAAGTTACCGGGTGTAAGGGAGTTGAGGCCCTGAAAATTCTTTTCGCGAACGGTGTTTGATGTTTCCGAAAAAACAGAGAATTCATATTCAAATCCAAGTTTTACGGAATATCCCCTATCCTTTGCTTTTGTCAATATTCTTTTTAGCAGA
>JAZFSW010000037.1:0-6840 GCA_036446375.1 Desulfobacterales bacterium
TATCATATTGAAATGCGAAGCATTTCACACAATTCCTAGGCGATTTTATGCAACGTTGAGGGTAACCCTGAACGGCCAACGTTGAACCTCTGAACGCGAACGCTGAACTCCTGAACGCCAACGGGAAACCACAGGACCGATTTGAATGGGACAGTCAACGACCACCACGGGTGATACAACCCGAAGCGTGCTGGTTACTGGCGGCGGCGGTTTTCTCGGCAGTGCCATCGTGGACCGGCTCTCCCGGAGGGGAGACCGGGTCTTTAGTTTCGCGCGCAGTTTCTATCCTGAACTCACCGGCAAGGTGGCCGGCCAGATACAGGGCGATATCTGCAACCCGGATCAAGTCCTTGCCGCGTGCAAGAATATGGATGTGGTGTTTCATGTGGCCGCAAAACCGGGGGTCTGGGGCAGGTATTCAGACTACTATCAAACCAATGTCGTCGGAACGCAGAATGTTATCGACGCCTGCAGAACCCATCAGGTGCCGTATCTTGTTCATACCAGCTCACCCAGTGTCATATTTGACGGCACAGACGTCGAAGGGGTCGATGAGTCGGCCCCCTATTCCCATCATTTCCACTCCCCCTATCAGCGCACCAAAGCGATTGCAGAGCGCGCAGTGATCGCAGCATCCGATTCACAGCTGAAGACCATCGTCCTTCGACCCCATCTGATCTGGGGACCGGGAGACAACCATCTTGTCCCTCGGGTTATAGCCAGGGCAAAGACCCTGTTCATTGTGGGAGACGGCAATAATCTTGTGGATACGACATATATCGACAATGCGGCCGATGCTCATGTGCTGGCCGCCGATCGGTTGGCTCAGCGACCGGAACTGTCCGGCAGAATTTATTTTATCAGCCAGGGGGAACCGGTCCGCCTATGGGATATGATTAACAACATTCTCCGGGCCGGCGGCCTTGATCCGGTCACCCGTTCGATGCCACGGAAGGTGGCGCGGTTTATCGGTGGATGTCTTGAACTGATCTACACGATACTGCAGATAAAGCAGGAGCCCAAGATGACCCGGTTTGTCGCAGATGAGCTTTCCCGCAGCCACTGGTTCGATATTGGCGCTGCGAAGAAAGATCTGGGCTACATACCTGAGGTGACGATGGACGAGGGCCTCGCCCGTCTCGAGGCATGGCTGAGGACGGATAAGAATCCGTCCTCCCATGAGCTTCCACAAGCCGGTTCCCATGACGATTGAAACGGATCATCCGGCCCACCAACGTCCGGTTCTGGTTACCGGGGCCACAGGATATGTGGGGGGGCGACTGATACCGAGGTTGCTGGAATCCGGGTACCATGTCAGGGCCATCGGTCGATCGCTACGGAAAATCGGATCCCGCCCATGGGCACATCATCCCCGTCTGGCATCCGTGGAAGGGGACCTCATGGATCGGGCATCCCTGGAAAATGCCATGGCAGGATGCGGATCGGCATTTTACCTCGTGCACTCCATGGATTCTGCGGAAGAGGACTTCGAAGCAGCGGATCGTAAGGCAGCAGAGAACATGGTGGGGGCAGCAGCAGCCGTGGGTCTGGAGCGCATCGTCTATCTGGGAGGCCTGGGAGAAACACAGCATGCCAGCGTAAGCCCGCATCTGAAATCCAGGCACGAAGTTGCTGAGATTCTCCAGTCCGGATCCGTTCCCACAACCGTTCTACGGGCCGCCATGCTGTTGGGATCGGGCAGTGCTTCCTTTGAGATTCTACGCTACCTTGTGGATCGTCTGCCAATCATGTTTCTGCCCCGGTGGGCCAATACACCGTGTCAGCCCATTGCCATTCGAAATGTACTGACGTATCTGGAAGGCTGTCTTGCACATGAAGCAACCATCGGGAAAACCTTTGATATCGGTGGCCCCAATATTCTCTCATACCGCCAGCTTATCAAGATCTATGCAGAAGAAGCGAATCTGCCGCGACGCGCCCTCTTCCCCATGCCCTTTCTCACGCCGCTTATCAGTGCCTACCTGCTCCAGTTTGTCACCCCGGTCCCTGCATCGATTGCCATCCCACTGTTTGAGGGCCTGCGTACACCGGTGGTCTGCCGGAATAACGACATCCGGGCGATCATTCCGCAACGACTCCTCAGCTGTCGCGAGACGATGGGATTGGCGTTGACCCGAATTCAACAGGAACGGGTTGAAACCAGCTGGTCCGATGCCGGGGCGCTCTTTCTGCCGGAATGGACGTATCTGGGCGATGCGGAATACGCCGGGGGTACCATTGTCGATTGCAGCTACCGCGTGTTTCTAAAAACCACCGTTGAGGATCTCTGGCATTCCATCAGCCGGATCGGTGGTGTCCGGGGATGGTATTTTCTAAACAGCCTGTGGCGGATCCGTGGGGATCTGGATCGGCTTTTCGGTGGTATCGGTCTTCAGCGGGGAAGACGGGATCCATCGCGTCTGCAGATCGGCGATGCCCTGGATTTCTGGCGAGTGCTGGAGGCCGAAGCGCCCCACCGGTTGCTCCTGCTGGCCGAGATGAAACTGCCCGGTGAAGCATTGCTTGAGTTCAGGATTACTGCCCTGGATAACGGTGAGGTCGAACTGAAACAGATCGCCCGTTTTCTTCCCCGGGGCCTGGGAGGAATTCTTTACTGGTACGCGATGATGCCCTTTCACGCCTGGATCTTCGGGGGGATGCTGCGGGCCATTGCCAAATCGATCGATCAGCCGATACTCCGGGGGCCGGAACGCTTTTTCCCCGACGATTCACTATCCGACCGGCCGGATATCAACCCATAACGGATACGGAGGACAGCCATGGAAAGGAAGCGGTTTATTATTGAAATCGGAACAGGAATTGACCTGCATGGTGAAGATGTTACCGAAGCGGCCTGCCGGGCGGTAAAAGACGCCATCTCCAGCAACTGTCTCTGCGGACTCGCAGAGGTGCTCACACCGGACGATGTGAGCAGGATAGAGGTGGAAATCGTGATTGCTTCCCCCAAACCCGACGAGGTCGATCTGGCTCAAGTCGAGGCCGTGGTGCCTATAGGGGATAAAAAGGTGACGTCCGTTCCCGGCGGGATGACGGTGAAAGGGCTGCTGGTACCCCGGTTTGGACCGGACAAGGACCAGATTGTGGTGGCCAATGCAGCGGTAACGGTATTTGTCTGTTCGTAGAAACGGCACACGCGTGGGCTGATGCCGCCATGGGCTCTCTATCCATCAAGAGCCCGATGGACAAGGGCGGTGATGTCCATCACCTCGATGGGTAGCTTGTTTTTCCGGACATGACCGGTCATCGTCCTTACACATTGCTGACAGGCCGTCACAACCGCTTCCGCACCGGTTGCGATGATATCGTCGACTTTTTTCTCGGCTATATTTGCCATTAGATCCGCATCGATCATTTCCATGTTCCCTCCCCCGCCGCAGCACAGACACGCTTCCCTGTTTCGTTCAAGCTCAATAAGGGTAACGCCGGGAATGGATCGGATGATCTTGCGGGGTGCTTCAAACACCTGACTGGCGCGTCCAAGATCGCAGGGGTCATGATAGGTAACGCGTAGCGGAACCGCTTTCATTTTCAGGCGTTGTTTTTCTATCAGGTCGAGCAGAAATTCGGTACTGTGGCAGATCTCAGGGCCCCGGGGATAGTGGTTCTGCCACATATAGTAACACCCCGGACAGGCAAAAACCACCTGGGAAGCCCCTTTGTCCTGAACCGCCGATAGATTGTGATCGATGATCGGTTGAAGGGCATCCCCGTGTCCTGCACCCAGCAGTGGGAAGCCACAACACCATTCTTCCTGCCCCAGGAGGGTGAAATCAACATCTGCTGCGGAAAAAATCGCTGCAAGATCCGTAGGTATCTTTTGAGCCAGCGGGAAAAACGAAGCCACGCAACCGGTAAAGTAGACCACTTCAGCCTGATCTCGTATTAATCCGTGTTCCGGCACGTCTTGCAGGTCTTCCACCCAGTCGGCCCGCTCTTCATTGTTTTCAGCAAAGACATTGTGGCTTTCTTCGATGTGGCTGAGGATCAGGTCCAGTTGTTCGGGGTATGTGCCGCAGGTCACCAGGTCCTGGCGAAGGGTCAGCCACAGCTCTTTGAGACCGATACCCACCGGGCACACCGCCTGGCAGTTGCCGCACAGGGCGCACCGGAATACCGTTTCGCTGAATGCCTGGAGTTGTGCATCGCTCGGGGCTTTCAGGCCGAAGAGTTTCTTCTTGAGCCCTCCCCTCTTTTCCAGGATGCTGCGCAGGTGATGCAAACGGTATGCCGCTGAAAGCTGGCCATCCTGAGAGGCAAGAGCTGCCGGGCAGACCTCGGTACACAGCCTGCAATTGGTGCAGGCATCGAGCTGAAGGCGTTGAAGAAAACTGTAGTTCGGACCGATCATACTACTCCTTCTTATACCGGATGATTTCGGCCAGCATCCATTCTTCGACAGCTTCCCGCCCATGGATGAGTTGCGCTGTTTCTGCGATATCATCCGGTCTGATCTTATACATCCAGCCCAGACCGTAACAATCCCTGTTGATAAGGCCCGGTTCGGTTTCCAGGGCCGGATTGGATTCGATCAGTTCACCGCTTACCGGTGCATATACTTTTCCCAGCCATTTGCCGGATTCGATCTTGGCAAATTTCTTCCCGAGTTTCAGCTGTTTTCCTTCGAAGGGCAGTTGGACATAGACGATCTCACCGGAAAGCTGCTGAGCAAAATCGGTCATACCCATGATAAGCACATCCCCAGCATTTTTCACCCAGAAATGATTCTTCTCATAGTAAAGGTCATCGGGCAGAACATATCCTTGTATCTCCATTACCGGCGTTCCTTTCGTAAATGCGATTGTCGCTGGGCACGAACGCTGTTAAGTGCCGTAGCGATCGGTGCGATAAGTATGTGGCGCAACCGGCTGAAGGGCAGATAGGCCAGGAAAATCCCCACCAGCCCCGCGTGAACATACCAGATCATACCATAGATCGCATCGAGGGGGGGTCCGATTGCCAGTAAGCGGCTGAGACCGTAACCGACGAAGGCATATTGCGAGCCCGGGGGTAGCGGCGCCATGGTCATCCGGACAGCCTCAAGGACAAAACCGACAAGGATCACGCCACCGATGAGCGCCAGCGCCGGCAGGTCGATCTTCGGCAATCCGGGCAGAGCCGCCTTTCCGACTGCCTTGCGCAGCAGGGCAAGGATAACACCTGAAATAACCATCAGGCCGGAAGCATCAAAGACAAAGGCCGTGACATAAAAGTTTCGATCCATGAGAAGCCAGGTCACCGACCACCCCGGCAGCACATGAGATGCAAATAATCCGGTCAGTCCCCACAGGCCTCGAAAAAGAAAGGGAAAGACAATCATCGCATGAATCAGCCATCGCAACGGCGATTTTGTGAAGAGCTTTCGGTTTAACAGGGCATCTTTTATCAAGGCGGCTCCGGTGCGAAACAACAGCGTTGGGAGCGGGGTGATCACCGGGGTCCGCGGTTCCTTTTTCTCGGGGAACCCTCCGGCAAGCCATACAGAAACGGTCAAGACAGAACCAAACACGAGGAAGAGTAGCGATACGATGGAGATCGGGTCGCCCATGGAGATGGTGGCACTGTGACACGGTAGACAGATCATGCTCTTGGCCGGAAGCACCAGGGGGGCAGCGCCGATCCCGTTGGCCTTCTTGTGGCAGCGGCTGCAGGTTTCTTCGGGTTTCACCATCATCATATTATGGATATTGCTTTTTCCGGATGGCGGCGCAATCAGTTCCGCGATCACTCTTCCCGACGACGACTCTCGACGAAGTGCGACATCTTCCATATGGCAGGCCTTACACGCAACCTGCGTATGAGGATCATTGGCAATGTGGGTGGGATGGGGGGTGTGACAGGGCTGGCATCGAACCGGCTTCTGATGGCGATGCCCGTCACCGTCTGAATCCAGATGGCATTCAAGACAGGATAGTGACCTGTGCGAAGGCAATATCGATAATTCGGTATCCGGTAGTGATGATCGACCCATCGGTCCGGCATCGTGTTTCAGCAGTTCCAAGCCGTGACAACACAGACAGTACGTCCGAAGCGTCTCCTTGTCCTTCGGGGTCTCGGCGCCAAGCAAGCCATGAGAGACGAGACACTCCTTATTCTCTTTGGTGAGTTCAAGCGGACGATCCTTGGATATCGCCGGCTCTGCCCCGCTGGCTGCTTGTATAGAGACAAGTGGTGACAGGATGAGGAACAGAACCACGGCCATAGGGATGGGAGCGATTCTTATGTGTGGACACCCGAGAGAACTAATCACTATTCCTCATATAATCCAAATGTTATCAAGTGTTAAGTGAAGTTTCTATTGATTCTATCGTTACAGACCCTGTCCTTTGGGCGGGATCATGTGATTCTGGCTATGCCGGTGTCGGATGGTCAGGACAGTTCTAAGTGAACTAAAGTGCACTAAAGTGAGCTAAAGTTGAGGATTGCGCTTTCAGCGCAGGGCATTTGTATGATTGGTGGAGCGAAGCGACGCATTAACTTTAGGCACTTTAGCTCACTTTAGTCACTTCACACTCGGTAGCTGGGACAAGAACGGCCCCTTTTAGGGGCAAACCAAGGCCTGATCCTTTGGGCCAGGATGCTTTACTATATGGGTTTTGTCAGGCGTCCTGGGCCGGGACCATGGGTTCTTCGATAAACAGGCATGTTTTCGATGCACGGTTAAGGGTTTTCGTGAGATCAACCACATACGGTCCATCTGGACTGAAGGATACATAGTAGCGGTCGCCTTTGGCCACGACAATTTCCCGTTCACCATAAAATGCAATTACCTCCTGCGTCTGGCGTACCGGCAGCTTTTCGCCTGCTTCAAATATCCGGAAG
>JAZFSW010000038.1:0-5674 GCA_036446375.1 Desulfobacterales bacterium
ACATCGGCACTTGGTGTTCTGGATTTCGGAGATATTGATGTGGATCCTACGGGAGCAGATGGCAGCAAGGAAGGCCGCTACGCCATGACCATCACGGCATCCAAGACGGCGGGGAATGAGCTTCTTCTGACCCACAACACCTATGGAACCGGGCAGCAGGTTTCTACGAAGTCTGAGAATGGCAGCGATGCGATGGGACTGAATACAGCCACAAAGGTCTGGGGTGTGAACGTTGCGGGTACTGTAAACAGTATCACCGCTACCGGCAGCGGCCAGAGTCTGTCGATAGACAGCGACGGAAACAATGCAAACGGGCTGTCGATCAGTTATACGGGTACAAGCACCATATCTACAACCTTCACGCTTACCCTGGGTATCGCAGAGTTGCTGGATAGGCAGCTGGGTTTTATCACCAATACCTCAGATGGATATGTGGATTACAAGAAGACCTCCCTCGGGAATAGCATCGATAGCTACGAAGCCAAGATCACGAGCATGGAGGCGTTTCAGAATCGGAAGATAGAAATGATGATTAACCGGTTTGTGGCCATGGAAATGTCGCTCAGCAAGATCCAGACCCAGAGCAACTGGCTTTCGGCGCAGCTCGGCGCGGCAGCCAAGGGATGGGTATAATTATATAGCTTTATTTAGGAAAAGGAGAATTGCAAATGTATCAACCAAACGGCGCCCGGTCTTACCGGAGCACAAAGGTAGTTACTTCGGATCCCGGAAGATTGGTGATAATGTGTTATGAGGGAGCGATTGACCAATTGAAAATCGCAAAGCGCAAAGATGCCGAAGAAGAATTTGAGGCAAGGGCTGAGGCCATTAAGAAAGCCGAGGATATAATCAATGAGCTGGTGTGTTCTCTGGATTTCAAAAAGGGCGGGATCATCGCCAGAAACCTCGAATCTCTTTATAACTACATGACACGTAGAATCCTCGGGGCAGACGCAAACAAGAAGATCAGTATGCTTGATGAGGTCATCGGCATGCTGGGCGAACTGAAATCCGCATGGGAAGAGGTCGTGGCAAAACAGACCAAAGCAACCGCTCCATCCTATCCCACAGCTTCAGAAGAACCGCGCCAGGCCTTTGAAAGCGTGAGTGTGTGATGACATGGACAAGATAGCGTCAGGAAATGAACTGTTTGGCTTCTTGGAGAAAAAACTCACCACCTTTAGCCAATATTTGGCTATTACCAAACAGATGATACGACCGCTGGCAGACATGAAGGAAAAAGAAATGGAAGCCCTGCTTTCACGACGCCAGCAGTGTATAACACACATCCAAGATATGGATCTGATGATAGGACAATTGATGAAGAAAATGGGAAGAGTGAATTCCATACCAGATAAGATCAGAGAGAGGATCAGTCGTTATCTGGACAAGATAAGCGCTGTTGCACGGTCGATTCAGCCCCTGGATAGCGAATTGATGGTTCTGGTAAGGGTAGAAAGCAACGGTATCAAGAACGAGCTTCTGAAGCACCGACAATCCCGAAACGCCGCTATGACCTACGGCGGGAAAGCCAACCGTCTTCCACGATTTCTGGACACGAGAAGTTGATTAAAGGAGGGTCCCAGGACTCAAGGATCCTAGAAAACACGCGGTCAAGTGAAGGAATGTCTTCGACATGGCGTCTTATTTGGCCACGGATGACATTAGCGCCCTTTTCTCTTGGAATCCATGACTTTTCTCATTCCTGGTAAGTACGAACGCATCCCGTACGATGTCTGATGAAACATAAACCTTTGTTATTACTATGTTGTGCACTCGAAACCTGGAACTCTTGACCGCATGTCTTCTCAAACCCTCAGCATCATCGAATGCTGCTAACGATGCTCCCGCCCCACAATCACCACCCCCCCGAAACAATATCCTAAAGTTTTATCGAAAAGATCCGATATAAGGTTTAGAGTAATAGAGAAATGAATAAAGGGGGTATACCAATGTCTATTGAATCAATCCCAAGGGTCCAGAATGACCCGGTTCCGCAACCGGCACCGTACTCCTCACCGATGAAGCAGGCTTTCGGCGGGGGAAATGCACCGAAACCACAGACTCCGGATATGGCCCAATCGAAGGCAATAGTGGCCGATATCCAGAACAATCTGCAGGTGCTCAACAACTCCGATCTGGCATTTTCGGTGGATGGCAGGTCAGGCGATGTCGTCATTACCGTAACGGATGCGGAAACCGGAAAAGTGATTCGGCAGATTCCGGCCGAAGAAGTACGGAGTCTTGCGGAAAAACTTGAAGAAATGGTGGGTCTTGTTTTTGACCAACCGGCATAATCTTTAGGCAGGAAACAGGGCCAGGATAATCAATGGCAGATGAAGCCGGCCGGCAGATAAGAGTGCTTATCGCTGACGATGATGAGATTATCGCAGATATCTTGAAAGAACTCATCGATGACGATAGCCGTACCGTTGAGATTTGTCACAATGGCTTTGATGCGATTGAGAAGATCCAGAAGGATCCCTTTGACCTGATTATTGTCGATCTCATCATGCCCCGAATCGGTGGGCTCGAGGTGTTGAAATATGCCAAGAAGGTCGATCCGGAAACGATCGTCATCATTATAACCGGATACGCCTCTCTTGAAACCGCTCTGGAAGCGATCAAGGAAGGGGCCTACGATTATATCAGAAAGCCCTGCAAGATGGGAGAGATGAAGGTGGTTGTCGATCGGGCCACCGATAAGATACGGCAGAGCAGAGAAAACAAAGATCTGCTGCAACAGCTCCAGGATATGTATAAGGAGATGAGCGTCTCAAAGCAAGTCAGCATTGTGCCGGCCGAGGAAAAGGAATCGCTTCTCTTCTCCTCCAAGCAGGCTCGATTGAAGCATCTTTTCGGCACGTCTTCCTCATCCAATACCACGATCGATAAACTGAAGGCCTTATCCGAATTGCGGGAAAACGGCATGCTTTCTGAAGATGAATACAGGGATTTCAAGCAACTCCTGTTGAAAATGTGACAGACCTTAAAGGATCACAGAGCGTATCTTTTGATGGATAGTGGATATAAAATAGTCGTCGTTGATGACGAAAAAATCATTCTGGATATATTTAAAGAATATCTGGAATCGACGACCAACCACGAGATATTGACAGCCGGCAATGGCTACGAAGCCCTTGATATTATAAAAAGCCAAGCGGTCGACTGTTGTTTTACGGACATTTCCATGCCCGACCTGGATGGCATAGAACTCGCCGGGAAGATCCACGAGTATGACAATTCCATTCCAGTGGTTGTGATGACCGGTTATCCATCCATGGAGAATGCGGTTGAGACATTAAAGAACGGCGTCGTCGACTTTCTGACCAAACCGATCAAGATGGACAAGGTTCTTTTTACGATTGAACGAATCATGAGGGACCGATCCGTATTGATCGATAATATATTCTTAAAAGAAGAGGCAAAGAAGAATGAACAACTCCTGAAGATCAATACTGAATTGCAGGAAAAGATAAGAGAAGTTGAAGTGATGAACCTGATCCTTCAGGAACTCGACAAAGCAACGACCAGCAAAGAACTCTTCAATATTCTTGTCAATCTGTCCGGCAAAGTAACCGAATGCAATGAAACCCATTTCTGCCTTTATTCGGAAGAGGCCAGAGACTATGCAATCCTTGCATCCTTTTTCAGAGGCAACGACAAGATTCTTCCCGGTCCGGGGTGTGTAGACAAAACCATCATCGAAAAGGTCACCGAAGACGGAATGCCGCTGCTTATCCGGGGGAACAACGGTAGTGGCAGCACCATGGCAATCCCACTAAAGATACGATCCAAAGCATTTGGTGTGTTGGTTTCATCCAAGCGAAGCGAAACGGGTGTCTTCGACGAAAGAGACCTGTATATCATGAATTTTCTTTCGGGAAAGGCCTCTGTTATCATAGAAAATCTTGCGCTCTATGAGAATATTTACGAGAATCTCTTTTCTACCCTGTATGCATTTGTTGACACCATTGAAGCCAGAGATCCCTACACCAAGCAGCATTCAGCACGGGTATCGGGTTATGCAACAGCCATTGCCGAGGCAAAGGAATGTTCGGAAGAAGAGCTAGAGAAGCTCAATGTCTCAGGCGTTCTGCATGACATCGGCAAGATTGGTATTCCCGACTACATTCTTCTGAAAGATGGGAAGCTCACCGATGAAGAATACGAAATCATAAAGACACATCCTACCATTGGTGACAGTATCATCGGCCGTCTTGGCATGTGGACAGCCGAGCAGCGCATCATCCGGCACCATCATGAAAGGTATGATGGCAATGGCTATCCCGACGGCCTGAAGAGAGAAGAAATTCCCCTTCTTTCTCGAATTCTGGCTGTGGCAGATACATTTGATGCCCTGACTTCGGATCGGTCATACAGGAAAAGAATGTCCGATGAGGTCGCCATCAAGACTATCGAAGAAAACAGAGGTAGCCAATTTGATCCTGAAATTGCAGACATTTTCATTGAACTGAATCAACGAGGCGTGATCAGGAGTGAGCCGGTATCCCCCACCAAAGAAAGACCGCCTGTAAGTAGCCAGGAAAGCGTTTTACTGCAGTAGCCCCCCCCAATTAAGAGATGAACATCCAATCCCGCTTCAGCGGGAAACATCGAATGGCGTAATGCCAAAATCCAGATCTAAAGCCTGCACAGATTTGGAACAATCACATTACGACTCACATAGTCAGGCTGAAGCTGTCTGGACTGAAGGTGTCAGACGCTGTCTTCCTGAATACCGTCTGGCAAAACATCGAATACTTGCTGAGGAATCAGATCCACGAGGATCGGAAGCTGGGAGGGTGTCAGACCAACCTTTTTCAGCCTCGAGGCAAATTGATCTATATTCAAGCACTCTATTTCGTGTCCGACCTTGAATCTGCTCATCAGCACATCTGCCAGATACACGAGATGGGTAAGTTCTTCATCTACCGTTGCATGTTCCGGAAAGTGATGATGCCGGATCGTATCAACCAGGTTTTCAGGTAACTGCCAGCTCTCAGCAAGCTGGCTGCCCGCCCCGGCATGTGAGTGCCCGAAATTTTCCTTTTCCACCTCGCAAAGATCAATCCCGTCGATCTGCGTCCGTCTGTAGAAAAAAGGATGTGCCGATGCCATGTATTGATCGAGAACAACCTTGCCGATATCATGAAGCAAGC
This sequence comes from Desulfobacterales bacterium, assembly GCA_036446375.1. Taxonomy (GTDB): domain Bacteria; phylum Desulfobacterota; class Desulfobacteria; order Desulfobacterales; family JAZFSW01; genus JAZFSW01. The sequence goes on from JAZFSW010000038.1 coordinate 5,163, forward strand.
CCGCAGTATAAGCTATTTGGGAAGACGCCCTTCCGGTAAATCCCGCCAGCGCCTCAGCGGTCAACGCAACGCCCAGGGCATGCTGAAAAAGCCCCCCTTTGCATAGAGAATAGCCTTGACCCGAATCGGTGAAATACAACTCCAACGATGCAGAAACAACCAGCTGAAGAAGACGTTTTTCACCGATAACGACAAGCGCCCGATCTATGGAGTCGATCTTTCCCTTCGCGCCGATAAAGGTGGAATTGCACAATCGAAGCACGCTAGCGCCAATCACCTGGTCCCGTTTGATTTCAGTAGCCACCGCCCGCATATCATAGCTGTGATCATTGATCATCCGCGCGACTTTCAGGGCAACCTGCGGTATGGGCAGAACCTGGGAAAACAAGGTGGTGATATCATCGGGGATCTGTTTTCCTTTACCAGAACGTGGCTGTGAAGACCCACCGGCGATTGGATGGATCGTGCTTTCCAGCGTTTCCAGATCCAAACTGAGTTGACACGTGAAATAC
>JAZFSW010000039.1:0-5189 GCA_036446375.1 Desulfobacterales bacterium
GAAGAAGATTATGATAGGTATCAATATCGCTCCACTCCGGCAGCAGATCGGTTCTGAGACCCAGTGATCGTGCGATCTCAAGGGTTGTAGTCAGAACCTTGTCGGTGCTCCAGGGGACATCGGCAAACAGCTCCGGATAGATCCGTTTCATCCCCACTAGATAATACCCACCATCCGTTGCCGGACCGATCACAACCTCGGTCTTTCCGCAAGACAGCCGTTGAAAGGATTCGGTGATGATTGATTTCGGCAAATCGGGGCTATCGCTTCCGATGATTACAACCCCAACAAAGCCCTCCCGGAATCTATCGACAAAGATATTGTGCATCCTGTTTCCAAGGTCATTGCCCCGTTGAGGAAAGATATCGAAGGACCCGTTGGCATATGTCTCAAAACGGGACATTGCTGTCTGGGGCATATAGGCAATCGCCCGGTCACAGCCGGCAAGATCACTCATTTCCCTTAGCCGATCTTTGAGAAAGCAATCGTAGATCGCGGCTGCCTGCCCGGGTGAAAGGGGAGGGCAGAGGCGGGTTTTTACCTGTCCTGACACCGGTGCCTTTGCCATCACAACCAGGATGTCTTTTGCGGGTGAAATCATATTCTCAGATCACGATCATGGGGGAATATGGCACGGATATTCTTAGTCGTATTATTCATTATAGCAAATACTTATAATAGTCTATCGAAAGTCATAGACGATGGTCTTTCCGATGGTGATCAAACGCCTTGTTACCCTACCTCCTTCTCTATTGTCAACCCACAGCTGAATTGAACTTGCTGCACAAAATACCGTGTCGCACTATTGTCCCATACCTTGACCATTCCAGCCGGGGATGGTATAGATGCTGGCATCTCTTGCGAGATAAACCCTACACTGCGCTTCAACCATTCATCGAACCGGACCCTAACAGCGCTGGTTATCATTGCCAACGAAAAGGGTTCAACGAGCCAACGACCATGGATAGAATTACAGCTGAAACATATGACAAATATATCAAAGGGCTTATGGATATCAGCCGGGCGATTACCTCGGACCTGTATCTTGAAGATATTCTTAAGCTGATTGTCATGGTAACGGCCAAAACCACAGGGGTTGAAATCTGCTCCCTCTGGCTCATCGATGAGAGCAGCGATCCGGCACGAATCCGCCTGAAAGCCTCTCAGGCCATCGATCCGGAATATATCAAGGACCGATCCCTTGATATGAATGAGGGGGTTGTCGGCTATGTGGCCACCCATAAGCGGCATCTTTTCGTTGAAGACGTTCTTAAGGATCCGCAATTCAAAGAAAAAGAGATGGCCCAGAATCTTGGTCTCGCATCCATGCTTGGGGTTCCCCTTCAGGTTCAGGAGGGCAAAGTGGTCGGTGTGCTCAACTGCTTTACCTCTCAACCCCATATCTTTTCAGAGACAGAAATCAACCTCATCACCACCGTTGCCAATCAAGCGGCCCTGGCCATAATGAACACGGAACTCATGGTAAAGACCAGAGTGATACAGGAGGAGCTGGAGACACGCAAACTCGTGGAACGTGCCAAAGAGGTGGTGATGCGCCGTCGAGGTGAAACCGGTGAGAAAGCCTATCGCTGGATACAGAAACGCAGCATGACGATGCGAAAATCCATGCGCTCTGTGTCTGAGGCCATCCTTCTTTCCGATGAACTGGAATAGCTCTCCCGGCCTAAACAACCCCACCTGAGAATCATCCGCACAAACAAAAAGGCGCCTATCCTTGATTGGATCACAAAGGATAGACGCCGTATGTCAGGGCATTGAAGCTCCTCTATCTCTATATATCATAGTATAGATAGAACTCATGGGGATGGGGACGCAATCTTACAGGATTTACTTCATTCTCGGTCTTGTATTCGATCCACATATCTATGGCATCCGGTGTGAACACGTCGCCTTTCAACAGAAACTCCCGGTCTTCATCCAGTGCCGCCAACGCCTCTTCGAGGGAACCCGGAGCAGATTCGAGATCGGCCAGCTCTTCCGGCGGAAGATCGTATATGTTCTTGTCCAGGGGGTCACCCGGGTCAGTCTTGTTCTGGATACCATCGAGAACAGCCATGAGGATCGCCGAAAAGGCAAGATAGCCGTTGCATGAGGGATCCGGTGTCCTGAACTCCACGCGTTTTGCCTTGGGAGAGGATGAATACATGGGGATTCTAATCGCCGCACTCCGGTTCCGACTTGAATACGCCAGATTTACCGGCGCTTCAAATCCCGGAACCAGCCGTTTGTACGAGTTGGTCGTCGGATTGGTGAAGGCGCATAACGCGCTGCAATGTTTCAATATACCACCGATGGCATAGAGCGCTTCCTGAGAGACCCCGGCGTATTTGTCACCGGCGAAGAGCGGCTCCCCCTCTTTCCATATACTGATATGGGTATGCATACCGGACCCATTGTCTTCGAAAATCGGCTTTGGCATAAATGTCACGGTATGGTTGTGCCGATAGGCAACATTTTTCAGCACGTATTTGAACCACATCAACTGGTCGGCCATCTGCAGCAGCGGCTTGAAACGCATATCGATTTCGCCCTGACCTGCGGTGGCGACCTCGTGGTGCTGTGCCTCAATATCGATTCCGAGACCCTCAAGTGTCAACAACATCTCCGTCCGGATATCCTGGAATTTGTCCATGGGGGGCACGGGGAAATATCCCTCTTTAGGCCGGGGTTTATAGCCAAGATTCGGGCCTTCATCCCGCCCGGTGTTCCAACTGCCCTCAATGGAGTCGATTTCAAAAAAGGCCCGATTCTTTGACGATTCAAAGCGAATATCATCGAAGATGAAGAACTCGGCTTCCGGACCAATATATGCCGTATCGCCGATACCGGTGCGCCGAAGGTAGACTTCGGCCTTCTTCGCAATATGTCTGGGATCCCGTGAGTAAGGCTCCCGGGTCATCGGATCCACAATATCTCCGATGAGCACCAGCGTCGGAGCTTCGAAGAACGGATCCATTTTCGCCGTGGATGCATCGGGGATAACGAGCATGTCACTGGCGTGGATCGGCTGCCACCCCCGAATGCTGGACCCATCGAAGCCAAAGCCATCTTCAAAACTTGCCCGGTCCAGCTCGCCCACCGGAACAGTGAAATGCTGCCACACGCCGGGAAAATCCATGAAACGAATGTCCACAACTTTAGCCCCTTGCTCCTCGGCAAATTCTAGTACGTCTTTTGGTGTCATTGTACTATTTCTCCCCTTTCTTATTACGCCTTATTACGGTTGGTTGTTAAACGACCCTGGTAGACTGATCGCTCACAATGCGTCCTTTCCCCTTTCACCCGTTCGTACCCGAACGGCTTCTTCGACGGGGGAAATGAATATCTTTCCATCACCGACTTTTCCCGTATCGGCCGTTTCCAAGATCGTCTGGACAACCCTTTCGGTCGACTGGGCATCCACGACTATCTCTATCTTGATCTTTGGAACGAAATCAACTGAATACTCAGCACCCCGGTATATTTCCTTATGGCCCTTCTGTCGCCCATAGCCTTTGACCTCGGAAATGGTCATGCCCTGTATACCGATCCTATTCAGTTCTTCCTTTACGTCATCGAGCTTGAATGGTTTGATGATGGCTTCGATCTTTTTCATTTTCTTTTCCTTTTGTCCGGGTCTGACGGTAGGTTGAGATGCGGATGTGACCATTTACTCATGTTTTATCGCTATGTTACGATGGGCTACACCAGGTCAAAAGCCCTTTCTCCATGGATGGCATTGTCGAGTCCCGCCATCTCTGCTTCTGTTTCGACTCTGAGCCCACCAGTGAGAAATTTCGTAATGAAAATGATAACCAGCGTTCCCACAGCTGAGAATAGGGCGGTTGCCACAATGGAAAGCAACTGGATCCAGAGTTGTTTCGGGTTGCCGTAGATCAGCCCCTTCGCACCTTCGGTAATCGCCGGGTTGGCGAATATCCCTGTTGCCAAACAGCCCCATATGCCGCACAACCCATGTACTCCAAACACATCCAACGAATCATCATAGCCTAGTTTTCGTTTCAACGTTGAGACACTGAAGAAACCAAGGATGCCAGCAACGAGCCCAATACACAGCGACGCCGGCAGGTTTACGTAGCCGGCTCCAGGCGTGATTGCTACCAAACCGGCCACCGCACCGGAAGCTAGACCCAAGAGCGTCGGTCGCTTGGTCACCGTCCATTCGCAGAACATCCATGAAAGGGCGCCGATGGCCGCCGACGTATTGGTGACAAGAAATGCCGAACCGGCAACACCATCTGCTGCAAGCTGGCTTCCCGCATTGAAACCAAACCACCCAAACCATAGCAATGCGGCGCCCAGAGCAGTTAAGGTGATGCTTGAGGGAAACATAGCCTCTTTTCCATAGCCGGTTCTTTTTCCGACGACGAGGGATAGGACAAGGCCGGCAATGCCCGCATTGATATGAACCACCGTACCACCGGCAAAATCAAGTGCTCCCATACTACCCATCCAGCCACCGCCCCACGCCCAGTGTGCAACCGGGGAATAGATAAAGGTGATCCATAGCGTCGCAAACACGATCCATGATGAGAATTTCATTCTATCGACGACCGCACCAACGACCAGTGCCACAGTAATACCTGCGAATGTCATCTGGAAGAGCGCGTACACATACGTGGGTATGGTGCCCGACAGGCTGCTTGCATCGATGCCGGAGAGAAAGATATAGTCGAGTCCACCGATAAGACCTGCCTTGTCCGGACCAAAAGCCAATGTGTATCCCCACATCATCCAGATTACACTGGCCAGACAATAGGAAACAAATGTCATTGTAAATGTATTTAGGAGATTCTTATACCGTGACATTCCCCCATAGAACAGTGCAAGACCTGCCGGTGTCATCATCATCACCAGCGCCGTTGCAACGATCATCCAGGCAGTGTCCCCGGAATTAATCTCATCTCCGGCAAATGCCGAAGAACAGGGCATCAATAGGATCGATAAAGTGGGAACTACATATCTGAATTTCATTTTTTCATTACCCTTTTCTGAAATGGATTGATTGGCCATTCGAGCCATTGCCTATTCTAACAATATGATAGCAATAGCCATGCCAAAGGGTAAGAAAAGGATGGTTCGCCAATGTAAACAATATGTTATATTTCTGATGTCAAAGAGCAACTGGGAATTGAACTTACAGTAATGTACTTTTCTATTCAAATATA
>JAZFSW010000040.1:0-2780 GCA_036446375.1 Desulfobacterales bacterium
AATGCTCCAGAAAAGCCTGGGCAAACGGGAAGTCATCGAAGAGGACCGCCCCTTACAGAAGGACGATGTTGCGGTGATTGACTATGAGGCCTTTAAGGACGGCGTACCCTTTGCCGATATCCAGAAAGCGGAAAAATACCCGATGACACTCGGTACCGGTCAGATAACACCCGAGTTTGACGATCAGATCATCGGCATGAATCCGGGGGATGATCGTGAGGTCGTTATCTCTTTTCCCGATGATAGTACCAATACCCAACTCGCCGGCCAGGAAATCAGCTTCCAGGTCACCCTCAATACGATAGAGAAAACGGTTCTCCCTGAAATCGATGACCAACTGGCAAGAAACGCCGGTGAGTATGAATCTCTGGACGAATTGAAAGCCAAGATCAACGAGAACCTAAAGCGGGGCAATGACAGAAGGGTGGATCAGGAACTCGACGAGCAAATCTTTAACACATTGATATCAAAGGTAGAATTTGAGTTACCGGATGCTTCGGTGGCCTATGAACTTGAAAGCATCATTGCCGAGGCGGAAAGATCCTTCCGCTACCAGAATATGTCGTTTGAGGACATGGGTATTTCCAGAGAAATGCTGGAACAACAATATCGGGAACCGGCAGAAAAGCAGGCCCGACGACACCTTATATTAGACAAGATCATAGACCAGGAAGCCCTGGCGCTATCCGATGAAGAGCTGGACGATGGCTACAGCAAGATGGCAGAGACGGTGAATCAGACCGTTGAAGAGATCAAGACATTTCACCGTGATAGAGAAGAGCAGGCCGAGTTTTTTAGACATGGTTTACTTGAAAAGAAGGCAATCAAGCTTATAATAGAGAATGGTCGCATCTCAGAGGTGGAACCGGAGAAAGAGCCGGAAACCGAAGAGGCACCGGAAAAATAACAGTTGTTCATTTATTAGGTAAAGAATAGAGTGGAATTGTCGATAGTGATTGTGATGTAAATCAAGGGTTCACGCGGTATTCAATTCACCATTTCAGGCGTCGAGGTGAGGGGGCCCGATGCATCGGCCCATGAAATGTTTTGGCCTGTTTGACGCTTTGAATTGGCCTGGGGTTGTTCTTGTGAGCCCCACGTAAAGTAAAGGAGATTTCCATTGCCTTTAATTCCCATGGTTGTCGAACAAACCAGCAAGGGTGAGCGTGCCTATGATATTTACTCAAGGCTGCTTAAAGACAGGGTCATATTCCTGGGATCTGCTCTGTCAGATGAAATTGCCAATCTCATCGTCGCACAGCTTCTGTTTCTGGAATCGGATGATCCGGACAAGGACATCAATTTTTATATCAATTCACCCGGTGGTACGGTTACCGCCGGGCTGGCCGTATATGATACCATGCAATACATTAAGTGCGACATTGCGACATATTGTATCGGTCAAGCGGCAAGCATGGGCGCGCTTCTGTTAACCGCCGGTACCACCGGCAAGCGAACTGCACTCCCCAATGCCCGAATTATGATCCACCAACCCCTTGGCGGGTTCCAGGGAACTGCCTCAGACATCTCTATTCACGCGAAGGAAATCCTGAAGGTCAAGGAAACACTCAATGAAATCCTGGCGCTGCATTCAGGAAGGGATCTGGAGCAGATACAGGAGGATACCGACCGCGATTATTTCATGTCCGCCCAGGAAGCAAAAGAATACGGGATCCTTGATAGCGTGATGAAAGACAGAAATGCGCTCGATAACAACGTGAAGGCGGAGGAATAGAATGCCAAGAAAAGAGGATTCGACTGAAGATCTGTCCTGTTCATTTTGTGCAAAGAACCAGAAAGAAGTCACAAAGCTCATCGCCGGACCGGCCGTCTATATCTGTGACGAGTGTATCCAGTTATGCAGTGAGATTATTGAAGAGGAGAACATACAGGAAGACCCCCAGCTGGAGCAATTGCTTATTCCGGAAGAGATCAAAGAGATGCTCGATGATTATGTGATTGAACAGGATCGCGCGAAGAAGACACTCGCCGTTGCCGTATACAATCACTACAAACGACTCAGCACCAAGGTCGCCACGGGTGATGTGGAAATCCAGAAAAGCAATATCCTCTTGATCGGACCCACCGGATGCGGCAAAACACTACTGGCACAAACACTGGCAAGGTTCCTTAATGTCCCCTTTACGATTGCCGATGCAACAAGCCTTACCGAAGCAGGTTACGTGGGTGAAGATGTTGAAAACATCATTTTGGCCTTGCTGCAAAACGCGGATTACGATGTTGAAAGAGCCAAAAAGGGCATCGTTTACATCGATGAGATCGATAAGATCGCCGCAAGATCCGATAACCCATCGATTACCCGGGATGTCTCCGGTGAAGGGGTGCAACAGGCTCTGCTGAAAATCATTGAGGGAACGACGGCCAGCGTGCCGCCCAAAGGCGGACGAAAACACCCGCAACAGGATTTTGTCAAGATCGACACCTCAAACATCCTTTTCATTTCCGGGGGCACGTTTACCGGTCTGGATCAGATCGTCCAGCGCCGGGTCGGATCCAAGACGATGGGTTTCGGGGCCGATATCCACCAACAGAAAGAAAAGAATACTGCTGAGCTCATGGAAATGCTTCAACCGGAAGATCTCATCAAATTCGGTATGATCCCCGAATTTGTCGGTCGTCTGCCGGTTATTTCCACATTAAACGAATTGAGTGAAGCCTCGTTGATCCGGATACTGACCGAACCGAGGAATGCCGTGATCAAACAGTTCAAGAAGCTCTTCGAGATGGAAGGCGTCAACCTGCGGTTTACAGACAGTGCA
>JAZFSW010000041.1:0-2425 GCA_036446375.1 Desulfobacterales bacterium
ACAACCCCGGACCAGCCAAAAGGGGCGGCCGACAAGAAGTTCAAGGAAATCGTAAAGATCTTTATACGAACCTGGCCGTTTATTCTTCCTCTGATTATCGGGTACTGGCACGAAAAGACATTATCGAAAGCAGCCGTGTTCGATTCATCCAGAGACAAAGACTGGTCGTTTCACCACGCGCCGTTTCTCGTTACGATTTTTACCCTTATCGGCCCCCTCACCGGTTTGCTGCCGATGGGCGTTGATTCCAAACTGGATCTGCTGCTGGGTGCGACCGTGCTCATGACGATAATCAGTTGGGCATTGATCTTCCTGAAGGGCCGCACGCAAATCATTGTGTCCGTGATCCTTGTGGTCATCGGTGTCCTGGTCAATCTATCCGCCATTTTCCTCGTCACCGGATATGGCGACAATGTCCAAGTTGGGCTGGTATCCTTCGGTTGCATATGCATATGGCTGATGCAATACCGGATCGACGGCGGAAAGCTGCAGGTCCGCTTTCGTTTGGGCTGTCATCTGATCTACTACTACGCGATCGTCTATCTATTCACCTTGGTCGGTATCGTCACGACTCTATTCAGTACGGACGTGGTCGCCCAGTCCATATTGCAGGGGAAACCGTTGACACCATTCCTGGCGGAATTCATCGGGCGTCCGGAACTGGCCATCGGAACGATTCCGGCAGAACTGTCGGATACGGGCCGGAAGAACGCGTCAAAAGGATCCGCTGTAAAGGGCAAGGCCGGATATGTCGGTGGTAAATCCGGTGGAAAGAAGATGTCCGGGAAGGGCTTTGCCGCCAGGAAAGGCAAAGGCACCAAGACCTCCTGGAAAGGTGCTGCTAAAAAAGGCAAAGCCGGATACACGGGAGAAAAGGGCAGTGCCACCAAAGGCAAGGCTGGCTATACCGGCAAATCCGGCAGCAAGGTAGGATCCTCCGAGTCTGATTTGCTTCTTACCAAAGAACAACGATCAGGCCCACTCCGTTCGTTGTTCATATTGCTCAGCGTCGCCCTGTCGCTCATCTACCTCCCGTATATAGGGGTGACCTACTACTACACCTGGATTATGCAGGGGATAAACCAGAGTCTTAGAAATGCCCTTGTCGAACGGTGGCACAGCTTGTCCCTGCGCTACCATAGCGATCATCGTGTCGGCGATTCGGTGTACCGCATCTATCAGGACAGTTCCCAGGTTACCAATGTTCTCGGCACGGTGATGAAGGTGATAACGACACTCATCATGTATTTGGTGGCCCTTGTCGTCATTGCTGCATTTGATCCGATACTCGGTGTGTTGGCTCTGGTTGTGGCTGTGGGGGCTTTGGCGTGGGGTCACTGGTTCTCGCCCCGGATGCAGACCCGCGCGCTTGTGGCCAGGGAAGCAAATGCGGCGTTGACCTCCCGGATACAGGAGGTCTTTGCCGGGATCCGCGTTATCAAGGCCTCGGGTACCGAAGAGATGGAGCAGCGGCGTTTCGAAGCGGATTCCGTGATGGCCTTCAATGCGGCCCATCGTATTCGCTCTTTGATTGCTGTCGTCACTATCGTGATGTTCACCTTCGCTGCAGCCCTGCTGATGGGGGGAGATTTCCTAATGGCGGTCTGGGCCCGTATGGAACGGGAGACCTTTGCTGCGGTACTGATCGGCCTGGTCGGACTCAGCTTTATCGTCTGGAACCTTGGCGCCTATTATTATGCGTCAGGTGAGATGACCACGGCCAGCTATCAGGTTCAGGGCTTGCTACGGAGTTGGGCTACAGCGCAGGACATGGCCATGGGTCTGGACCGTGTCTTCCATATACTTGATATAGAGCCGGACGTAGTGGATGCTCCGGATGCCATACCGATGCCGCCTTTCAGGCGCGACATCCGGTTCGAAGATATCAGCTTTGGCTATGATCCTGATGAACCGGTGTTGCGCAATGTCAGCTTCTCGGTAAAACCGGGCAGCATTACAGCTATCGTCGGCCCGACAGGATCGGGGAAGAGCACCTTGATGAGCCTGCTGCCCCGCTTGTTTGATCCCGATTCGGGAAGCATCAAGATCGATGGTGTCGATCTGCAGGGGTTGGAGGTAGATAGCCTGCGGGACAATGTGTCCGTTGCCTTGCAGGAGAATGTGCTATTCGGGATGTCGGTTCGGGACAATATTCGTTACGTGGTGCCCGATGCGGACGACGAGCGGGTGAAGGAAGCGGCACGAGTCGCCTGCGTAGACGATTACATAGAGAGCCTTCCGAAGGGCCTGGATACGGTATTGAGTGACCGGGGAGGGAAATTGTCCAGCGGGCAACGCCAGCGCCTGTCCATCGCCCGGGCTGTCATCAAGAACGCACCGATACTGGTTCTAGATGAACCCACCGCAGCTTTGGATGCCGGCACTGAACTGAGGGTACTCGAGCGTCTCGGTGAGTGGGCGAAGG
>JAZFSW010000042.1:0-11117 GCA_036446375.1 Desulfobacterales bacterium
CATCGTCAACAATCAAGACCCATGTTCTTTCATCCTTCATTTATTCCTCCTGTTGTTTTCAGGATTCTTCCCTTCCTTGCTTACTCATGTAGCCTTCTCATGTGTGCAGCAACTCTGTCCTCTATGCATTTCCGATTAATCATGAGTGTGCATCCCGTGCTGTCAGGAAGAGATTCTCGTCAATGTATGGCGCAAGATATGTGCCAGATTCTCAATCTATGGTGCGTTTTACGGGAAATAGACTGTCAAAGCCATATACCGATACTATTTGCCGGATATAGGGGTCCCCCGGGCGAGGGTTATGGTGTGCTTCAACGGTTTGATATGAGCGTCAGTCAATATTTTGACGGGAGGAAAGGGTACTGATGGTCAAGCCAAATATCAATCGGAAGGTTCGATTCACCCCACATCAATACGGCATACCTCACAGCAAAAGAGTGATGAAGAATCTCACTGCAAATAACCGCTTGCCATACAATTGAATGTCTGGTGTTTTCCTATTGCCTCTGGGTGGTCCCTCAAGAATCGCATTTGACATCCACTTTTTGTTCCAGTAAGGTCCTGTGCTACTCATTGCATTGGACAGATGATTGACCATTTCGCTTGACACTTCACGTCCGGGGGAAAAGCCCCCGGCACCGCAGGTTGATTCTAATTTCTATTGGAGAAGATTGAATGGCTGACATTACCGAAATGACAGAACAGCAACGGCAACAAGCGGTAGAGGATATGACCTTGCCCGGGGGGCCGTTTGAAGTGATCACGGAGAATATCCGAGGCGTGGAATACACGGTATTCAAGGCTGCACCAAGGACTCTCAAGGAAGTCTATGCTCTGGGTATGGACAAGGAGTCCCTGATCTCACGCGCAATCACCGGATGGTTCGGCGAAAAAGAATGGCCTTTCATGGTATATCAGGAAGAACGATATACCTTTCGAGAGACCTATGAACAGGCTGCCCGGCTGGCATGGCGAATACAGGAGCAGTTCGGTATTGAAAAGGGTGACAGGGTTGCCATCGCCATGCGCAACTATCCTGAATTCTGTCTGGCCTTTATGGCCGCGACCGCCCTGGGTGCTTTGGCTGTACCCCTGAATGCCTGGTGGGAAGGACCGGAGCTTCTCTATGGGTTGGAGCATAGCGGCCCCAAGCTGATTTTTGCCGACCAGCAGCGTGCCGATCGCGTTGCACCGTATCTGGATGAGCTGGCAATACGCATGGTCGTTGCGCGTGCCGATGGGGACATCGCCGATGGTGCGATTCATCTTGATGCGCTTATGGAAGGTTCGGATGAAACCGAATTTCCCGATGTCGATGTGGATACCGACGATGATGCCTATATCATGTATACATCCGGATCGACGGGACACCCCAAAGGTGTGGTAGCCACCCATCGGGCAGTAACCAATACGCTTTTGTGTTGGGAATACGGCACCCTGGGGGGGCTGCACCTCAACAAGGCGCATCTGCACGAGATGAACCCGGAGTTCAAGGGATCGGGGTTGCTGACCGTGCCACTGTTTCATGCAACCGGCCTGATCTCCCAATTCCTTGGCAGCTTTCGCATGAAACGCAAGATGGTGATGATGTATAAGTGGGATCCGGAAGAGGCACTGCGACTTATCGAAAAAGAACGAATCACCCAATTCAACGGTGTGCCCACCATGTCCTGGGAGATGGTTAACTCCCCCAATTTCAGCACAACCGATACCCGAAGTCTCAATGTCCTTGGCGGCGGCGGAGCGGCACGACCGCCGGAACAGGTCAGACAGATGGAAAAGCAGGTGGGCCGGCATATCGCCCAGGCCGGTTACGGCATGACAGAGACCACTGCGATCGGAACGGGAAATGGTGGCGAAAGCTATGCGGCCAAACCGGACAGTGTTGGCAAGGCTACCTTTCCCCTCGTTCAGGTGAAGATTGTTGATACCGATGGGAATGCCCTTCCGGCAGGCGATATGGGGGAAATCTGTTTCAAAACCGTAGCCAATCTAAGATGCTATTGGAGCGATCCGAAAGCAACGAAGGATATCTATCTGGCCGATGGCTGGATCAGAAGCGGCGATATCGGCGTGATGGATGATGAGGACTTTGTCTATATCAAAGACAGGGCCAAAGACATGATCATTCGGGGTGGCGAAAACATTGCCTGCCGGGAGATAGAAGATGCCATCTATGAACATCCCAGTGTCTTTGAGGCGGCTGTTTTCAGCATGCCGGAAGAGCGGCTCGGTGAGCAGGTATCAGCGGTGGTTATGGTCCGGGAAGGGGAAGTGCTCAGCGAAAAAGAACTTCAGGATTTTCTGGGCCATCGGCTGGCCAAGTACAAGATTCCGAGTCTCATCTGGCTGCAGCGCGAATCGCTGCTGCGAGGCGGAACCGGCAAGATATTCAAGAAACAGATCCGGGAAGACAAACTGCTGGAACTGGAAAACAGATAGCAATAATCGTGGCGGTCGCCACTGAGACATGGGGACACAGAGAGACGCAATATCCGATGAAATACGATCAAGACGATAGGAATGACTACCCAAGAGATGTCGATCGGCAACGCAATTTACACGGTTTGCTAGTAGGGTCGCGGGAAGAATCATCGGATCATATTTTCTATGCCTGGGTTACCGCGGAACGGTCCGATCGGGAATAGCAGTAGCGTTGACTACTACATATCGGTGTTCCGAGCATATACTGGTACTATATATGGTGTAGAGTGAATACTTCCTGCTGTTCCTGTAAGTCACCAATATTTTTTCAAATAATGTGTTTTCTTCCTTGAAATCTGTAGAAATATAATGTAACGTCCAAAAGTAATAATTAGTCCGTTCAGTCAGCGGGCAGGTTTCTCCATAAGGAAAGATATTTTGTCAAGGTGACAACCTTACGCGTGGAACCATGAGAATTACTTTATCTATAGGAGGGTGTTGCAATGACAGATGGCATCGTGAAATGGTTCAACAGCAGTAAAGGGTACGGTTTTATTGAGCAGGAAGATGGGCCCGATGTATTTGTTCATCATTCAGGAATCAATATGACCGGCTTCAAAACACTGAATGAAGGTGATCGTGTTTCGTTTGACATTGAGGATGGCCAGAAAGGCCCAGCCGCAGTAAACGTCACTGTCACATAGACAACCACCATTAAGATAACAAAAAGGGTATTCTGCATCAAGCTGTGGAATGCCCTTTTTTTGTTTGGCCGGTCGGCTCACGCTCAGCGGATCGGCCATTTGCCCAGGGGCACAATCCGAGCCGTCGTTTTTCCCTGCTCGATTTCCAGGATCCCGACCGTACCGACATAGCCGACAAGATTGAAGGGAAGGGTGGGGCTACCCGGGTTTACCAGCAAAACGCCATCATGTTGCTTTATGTAGTCCACATGAGAGTCGCCAAATACAATGACATCCACGGCGCCGCCGAACAAGCGGTCCATGGTCTTGGCCAGGGGGATCCAGGACACTTCTTCAGGCAGGGGTATGCTATGGGTTAAACCGATGCGTATGCCTTGAATATGCAGTACATGAGCCGGCAGGATGCGAGGATCCTCGGGTACTATGGAACGGCCCCCCATACCTTCGTCACCATTTCCCCGGGCCGCTTTCACGGGGGCGATATCTTCCAGCCAGTCAAGGACGTCCAGAATATGGAGGTCTCCTGCATGGAGAATCAGTTCCGTGTCCCGGAACACCTCCTTTATCTTTTCGGGTAGACAATCCCCTGCCTCGGGGATGTGCGTATCGGAGATAAGACCTATTTTCATCTGCGGTGTCTGTCTTTCTCTTGAAAGGTAATAGAAGCGGGCAGCGTCAGCGCACGGGGTTCAGGCTGGGCCGGTAGGGTCCCACTGGCCGTCCAATGCGTCCATCATCTCATTTAGCGTATCATCCAGTTTCTGCCGGTAACCCTCACAGTCATCCCGGGAAGCATCATGGGGCACATGAATGAAATCGTCGGCATACCGAAAGACAATTCTGGAAAACGGTTTCGGAATAATCGTCCGATCCCAGCTGTTGAGTTTCCAGCACCGGTCGGCACTCCACATAACCGGTGCCACGGGAAGACCGGTTCGTCTGGCCAGGGCAATGATGCCTATCTTGGAAACATGCGGGGGACCGCTGGGCGCATCGACAACAAGACCTCCCCTATAGCCCTTCTTGAAGTATTCGATCATCTCCCGCAGTGCCTGTGACCCTCGACGTGTGGATGAACCTCTGATGGGAATCCACCCATGTCGATGTGTCGCCTGGGCGGCGAGTTCACCATCATCACTGGCACTTGCCATGACGACAAAGTTCAGATTACGATAAAAATATATGAAAAATATCAGACCTCTATGCCATGATGCATAAAGGATTCCTTTCCCTGGATTGTTCTTGAGATATTCGGTTTCGATCTGCTGACCGACCACCGTGATACGACAGGTGGAAAAGACAAGGCCGGTAAGAATTCGCGTGAGCCATCCAAAGGTATAAAAAGCGGCATATTTCCATTTTGTCATGAGATCATTTCCCTCTGCCTGTTTTTTCAAGCATCTTTATACCATTATTGAGCTAAGCGCAAATGCGATCTTGACCGGTATGGTGCATGGGTCCTCCGGCCTTTCCGCAAGATATTACCGGTCGTTTCGGTTCCGATCGATTCACAATAGCATTGACATCCCTTTTTGATTAACGTTAGGTCTATTGCGTTGATAGCGAACACAAACCCCACAGGCGCATAGATGAAGGTTGAGGTTGAACGATGAGAAAATCGATTGTTGCTCTTTGTCTAATAGGCATTTCCATTACATTACCCTCGATCGCTTCGGCGTGGCATGATGAAACCCACCTGGCCATCCCGAGAGCTGCCGGCTATGCAAAATGGTACAATGCAGCCGGTGCAGACATGGCGCGATTGAAAGCCGGAGACATAGAGGGCCACAATCATTTCTCCAATAACCCCCCCGGTACTAGCGTTACCCCGAACACGGTTCTGAACCAGGTGAAAGACTACAACCAGATCGACAGGGACGGTCATCTCTATGGCGCCATCATATCAACCGTGCGCAACTATATCGCAGAAAAGCGAACGGGAAAATACCGGCAATATCACTTGGCGTACTGCGCCCATTACGTCGGGGATCTGTCCCAGCCGCTCCATAATATTCCCTATAATGATTTCAACAAGAAACACCATATCGCCATTGATCGGATAATTAACAGGGACGTTCTGGATAATTTCGATGCTATCATCATCTACCCGATAGCCATCACTTCAGAAAAGGATCTGGTGCGCGAAGTTGCCCGGATTGCCAATATTTCGCTGTCGCTTGGCCGCAGAATCGAAGCCGAAAAGCGGATTCTCACCCCGGCGGAAGCCTATCGGCAGATCGGCCACAGCGCTTCACTTTTCAGCGCCATTCTAAAGTATGTGCAATGATGGTTCCTATTCACGGATACTGCGACGCGGCATTCGAAAGGGTACGGGACGTCTTTGAAGCCAATTTCAGCAGCCAGGATGAATTGGGTGCCGCATGTGCCGTCTACGTTGACGGCACGAAAGTGGTGGACCTATGGGGCGGCCATACCGATCCGGACAGGAGCGAGGCCTGGCAGGAAGATACCCTCGTGGGGTTTTATTCCGTTGGTAAGCCCCTTGCAGCCCTATGCGCCCTGCAATTGATCGATTCGGGTGATCTGGAACTCGATTTGCCGGTATGCAGATGGTGGCCGGAGTTTTCCGCCAACGGCAAGGCAAAGGTGACCCTTCGACAACTGCTCTGCCACCAGGGGGGATTGCCGGCTGTTCGAAAGCGTCTACCCGAAGGGGCGATGCTGGACTGGCAGCTGATGGTTCAGGCCCTTGCCGAAGAAACGCCCTGGTATCCACCCGGTTCCAGGCATATCTACCACACCAACACATACGGGTTTCTAGTGGGCGAGCTGGTCTGCAGAATATCCGGGAAGACTTTCGGTGACTATTTCGACGAAAAGATTTCAGGGCCGTTGGCCGCTGATGTATTTTTTGGGCTTTCTGCGGCTGACCTGCCTCGCGTTGCCCGGATTGTCTGGCACCCGTCCGGCGATGCACCGGATCCCGACATACTGGACAAACCCATGGATGAAGCAGAGCGTCTGGTTGCACACAGCTATTTCAATCCCTCGGGATTCTCAAGCCTGGGTGTGATGAATACACCCGAATGGCGCATGGCCACAATCCCCTCCACCAATGGTCACGGAACGGCTCGTGGGATAGCAAAGATCTACCATATCCTGGCCCAGGGAGGGGCATTTGGGAAGAACAGGCTGATAAGCAAGGATCTGCTGGCACAGGCCACGCAGGTTCAATCCGAAGGGCCCTGCCCGGTATTGCAGCGGGATGTGAGTTTTGGTCTCGGATTTCAAATCACCCGACCGGATCGTCGGTTCGGTCCCAACTCCCGGAGTTTCGGGCATTTTGGAACCGGTGGGTCCCTGGGATTTGCCGACCCGGATGCCCGCTTAGGGTTTGGCTATGTCATGAACGACATCATTCCACGCTGGCAAAACCCCCGGAATCGAGCGCTGGTCGATGCGGTTTACCACTGTATATGATATCATCGGATCAATGTGGCAGCGGACTCCAGGTCCGCCATATCCCGGTAAGCAACGATCGCCTCATCATAACCGGCAGCTTCCATGGCTTCGATCTGTTCCTTCAGGTCTTCCAGTGAACCGATCTGCTTTCCAAAAAACTCCTCCGGAGACAGGGAGAAGGGAACAAGGGCCGCTGTGGGAAATGTCTTATCGGTGACCCACTGTTTCCGATTCCCTGCGGCAAACTTGTCCCAGAATGTGGTTATCCCATCGGCCACGCGAACAGCGATCTCCCAGCTGGGAGGGCCGCCGGCAGCAAAATAAATGGGCACCGCCGTCTCCGGTGGCTGTGTCCTCAATCGTATGCCGTCGATCTGAAAGGCATCCCCGCTGAAGCTTGTGCGCTCGCCGGCAATCAGATCACGCAGCAAGCCGATGCATTCTTCCACCCCGGTGGCGTGTTGCTCGATACCGGCCTTTTCGAGAAAGCGCCCGATACCTTTACCCATTGCTATAGACAGGCGACCGCCACTGTAGCGCTGCATGGTTGCCGCCATCGCAGCCACCACAACAGGATGTCGGGTGTAGGGATTGGTCACCCCCAACCCGATCTGGATCCGGCTCGTTTCGTGCATGATGATGCTGGCTGCCAGCCAGACCTCCCACGGGGATACAAGCGTATCCGGGATCCACACCCGATGGAAGCCGCAGGATTCAAGAGCCGCTGCATGTTTGGTAATCTCATCGAGAGGGCAGACATGGGATAGTTCGGCACTGATATGTATTGTCATTGGGAAACCTCCTTATCGGATTGGTTTTGCGGGTCGTATTGGTTGTATTTGTCCAATTGGTTTTGTTGGTTAACAAATCAAACGAATCGAACCGGTTAAACCAATCGAACCCATTGAACCGTAACTTCCGGTTAAGCACCATACACGACGAGAGTCCCTATCCGGACACGTTGAATGCATCAACAATGCTGTCATAGTAAGCCTTTTCCGAAATTGCGCCCCATGTCCCGATAACCTTCTGGAACGCCTTGAAATTTTCATGAACCTTTCTTGCCATGGGATCTTTGGATGCTTCTTCCTCCAGAACCTCAACGGCCAATGGGCGAAGGGCATCAAGAACCGTGTCCGGATACCGTTTCAGTTGGACGTGATGCTTGTTGATTAATGTTTGAAGCGCCGCACCATTCTGGGCTTCAAACTGTGCCAGTAGCCATTGCTCGCTCTCCATACAAGCGGCATTTACGATCTCTCGGAGTTCGGTTGGCAATGATTCGTAGGCTTTCCTGTTGAAGATAAACTCCAGGTAAGCCCCCGGCTCATGCCATCCCGGATAGTAATAGTACTTGGCGGCCTGATAGAGCCCCAGTCTCAAGTCATGTAAGGGGCCCACCCATTCGCTGGCATCGATGACACCCCGCTCCAGGTTGGTAAATATTTCCGATGCAGCGGTCAGCACCACAGTGGCTCCGGCCTTGGCAAGGACCTTACCCCCCAGCCCTGGCATGCGAAATTTCAATCCCTTGAAGTCTTCGATGGTATCGACCGTCTTGTTGAACCATCCACCCATCTGCACCCCGGTAGATCCAGCCGGCCGGGGAATCAGATTGAACGGGGCATAGGTTTCTTCCCAGAGTTTCAAGCCATCGCCGGCGTGAAACCAGGCCGACATGCCCTGAGCATTGAGACCGAAGGGGACCGCTGTAAACCACTGGGATGCCTTGCTCTTACCGGCCGCGTAATAGGAAGCGTCCATACCACACTGAACCGTTCCCCCGGAAACCGCATCAAAGACCTGAAGCGCCGGAATCAATTCCCCACCGGCGTACACATCAATCTTCAGCCTGCCCGAAGACAATGTCTCGATTCGCCGGGCAATCCGTTCCGCACCGGTCTGGAGAACCGGCATCTTGGGAGGCCAGCTGGTGACCATGCGCCACCGGTAGTGTTTCTGAGCGATGACCGTCGGTGCGTTGACAACCGTTGTGGATACCGCAGCTGCAGCACCGATTCCCACCTTCTTAATAAATTCTCGTCTCTTCATTCTCATCCTCCCTTTGGTACCTATCTGTTAGAATCACATCCCGTTAGCGCGCGATTTGTTTCAAGAGATAATCTCGCCACCAAGACACAAAGGCACGAAGTAAATGAATGGTAAAGAGCCCTTCTTAGTGCCTTTGTGCCTTAGTGGCATTCTCCCTTGCATTCTCCCAATCTATCGTCCAAAGACCACACCGGGAAGCCATGTGGCCAGTTGGGGAAAGGCGATCACAATCGCCAGCCCGACAAGTTGAACCATGACAAACGGAATGATGCCCCTGTAAATATGGCCTGTGGTAATACCCGGTGGTGTTACCGCCTTAAGATAAAACAAGGAAAATCCGAAGGGCGGTGTCATAAACGATGTCTGAAGATTCACCGCCAGCAGGATGCAGAACCAGATCGGATCATAGCCAAAGTCCAGCATGATAGGGGCCAGCACCGGAACATGTATAAATGTGATTTCAATGAAATCCAGGAAGAAACCGATAAAAAAGATCAGTATCATGACAATGGCCAGAACATGGCCATGACTGTATTTGCTTGCCAGCCCCCCGAGAAATTCCCTGACAAGGTGATCGCCGCCAAGACCCCTGAAAACCAGTCCGAAGGCTGCCGCACCACAAAGAATGACAAATACCATGCAGGTCAATCGAAGGGTGGAGATCATTACTTCCCATAGGATCGAAGTGCTGAATTTTCGATTCGCGACCGTCAATACTGTTGCCCCCACAGCACCCACGGCTGCCGCTTCAGTTGGAGATGCGATACCGGCAAAGATCGATCCGAGAACCGAAACCATGAGAAATAACGGTGGGAAAAGGGCTTTACCCACCCGTCGTAGCATTTCCCGGGAGGAGATCGCATCCCGTTCGTCTTTGGGAATAGCAGGAGCACTGTCCGGAGAAAAGTGAGCAGCCAGGAGAATATAGATCGTATAGAGACCTACAAGAAGCATTCCCGGCAGGATAGCACCGATAAACAGATCCCCGACAGAGACCCCGACGATGTCCCCGATGAGCACAAGAACGATACTGGGGGGAATAATCTGACCGAGGGTGCCCGATGCAGCCACGGTTCCCGTAGCCATTTGTTCGCTGTAGCCCCGACGTATCATGGTGGGAACGGCAAGAAGACCCATGGTAACAACGGTGGCCCCGACAATGCCGGTAGAAGCCCCGAGCAGTGCACCCACCGCCACCACCGATACCGCCAGTCCCCCCCGAAGACGTCCGAGCACCAGTCCCATGGTTTCGAGAAGGTCCTCTGCAAGACCGGATCGCTCAAGCATCACACCCATAAAGATAAACAGAGGAACAGCGATAAGTGTCATGTTGGTCATTCGGCCCCAGATCCGCAGGGGCAACAGATCAAACAGGTCCCCACCGAAGCCGATCCATCCGAAAATCAGTGCGGTACCCAGAAGGGTCATCGCTACGGGAAAACCGGCCAGCAACAGGAGAGTCAGGGCAAGAAACATCCAGGCGGCAAGATACTCCATCAGGACGGATGCTCCTCTGAGGACGCTTTGCCTGTTATTGTGAAAATACTGTGAATACCCATGGAGATCCCCTGAAGGAACAGCAAGGCAAATCCCACGGGCATGGCACCCTTGATCAAAAAGCGAAAGGGGATGCCCCCGGGGTTCGGGGATCCTTCCATAACAGCCCAGGAACTGGAAACAAACTTCAAGGAGGTAACGATAATCATAAGGCAACCGGGAAGGAGAAAGACCATCACACCGATCAGATTGACCCAGGCACGCCCCACGGGTGTCAGCTTCTGGTAGATAATGTCCACCCGGACATGGCCATCGTGTC
This sequence comes from Desulfobacterales bacterium, assembly GCA_036446375.1. Classification (GTDB taxonomy): domain Bacteria; phylum Desulfobacterota; class Desulfobacteria; order Desulfobacterales; family JAZFSW01; genus JAZFSW01. The sequence continues at coordinate 10,420 of JAZFSW010000042.1, forward strand.
TCAAGGTGTAACCGGCGCCCATCAGGAAAATAAAGCCAAAAAGGTGCCACTCCAGTTCCTGGACAAAGACAAAGCTGGTATTGAAAAGATACCGCATAACCACGTCTGAAAAGACGACCGCAACAAGACCGGCGGTCACCACAGCCACACCCCGACCCACGGCTTCGTTGAGGTTATCTATCCATAGACAAAGGGACGCTAAACTTTTCATGATTTCTATTATGCTTAAATCACCGATTAAATCAAACAGGAATTGTCTTCGGCAGGGGATAAAGAATGACTGGGTCTTCCATGAAGGCACGATTGATTGTTTTGCCTTGAAAAACGGTTGCCCTTTCTCTATGGTTGTTTTTCAACATCTTCCCTTGATTCCATCGTGACAGACCACGTCCTTTGGGCGTGATCATGTATTCTTGGCTATGCCGGTGCCGAATGGCCCGCAGAGTTTGAAGTGAACTAAAGTGAGCTAAAATGAGCTAGAGTTGAGGATTGCGCTTTCAGCGCAGAGCTTTCTTACAATTGGTGGAGCGAAGCGACGCATAAACTTTAGGCACTTTAGTTCACTTCAGTCACTTTAGGCACTCCACAATCACCATCAGTATGGCCCCTACAAGGGGCAAACCAAAGCCTGGACCTTTGGGAGGTAATCATGACGAAACGACTGAAAGACATTAAAGACAGGGAGACAGTCTGGAAAG
>JAZFSW010000043.1:0-2760 GCA_036446375.1 Desulfobacterales bacterium
GATTCCTCGCACACTATCTTCTTCCGCAAACTCCAATGCGATGGATTATCAACGACAGTCCAGGAGGAATATAGGATATCCCCATATACTTTTGCAGCCCTGTAGACCGTGTTGTCCCAACCCGTCAATTCTTGACAAATCTATTGAGATGTTTGATATATCTCACGTTTGGCACAACCTGCTCAATCTGAATGGCATCTAAGGGTCTATACGCCTATGGCCAGAGCCGGAATTCTTCAATCCTACCGACAATATCTATATGGAGATGAACATCTGATGAATAAACCTTCAATTCAGCAGTCCGAGAACGGTAAACGATCCTGTGTCGCAGGCGCGTCATCGCGCAGTTCTATCGCCACAGCATCCTTCCTGGCAATGCTGTGGCTGTGCAGCCTGGCTATGGGTCCACCGAACGCTTCAGCGGCCGGTGAAAAGGCGGCAGTCAAGGCTGGTGATAACACCCCTGCCGGCTGGGTACGCGCTATGGACGCCAATAAGGACGGTAGGCTTGAGAGAAGCGAGGCAGGCCCCAAGATTAGGGCAGGCTTTGACAACATCGACACAAACAAGGACGGATATGTTGATGTTGCGGAACTTAGAGAAGTAGTAAAGGCGGCCCGAAGGCAAAAACCCTCTCTGGGTGAAGATTGGATGCCGGATGTAACACCGATCCGTGCGCCGGCCTCATATTCTCCCGCCGCCCGGAGCAACTACCCCACCCGGGTCTATTGGGGGGATACCCATGTCCATACAAACCTATCCGTCGACGCATTCAATATGGGCAATCAGTCCCTTTCGCCCGATACGGCCTACCGGTTCGCAAAGGGAGAAGCCGTTGACACCCACGGGGCTATGAAAGCGAAATTGCGCCGGCCCCTGGACTTTCTCGTCGTCGCAGACCACGCCGAGAACCTGGGTCTGATGACCCGGATGGAGGCCGGCGATCCCCGGATTACCGACACTGAACAGGGACAACAGTGGCTTGAGCTGCTCGAAAGCACCCAGGAGAGTACCCGCGATGCATTGAATAACTCATGGCACGAGTACGGACGCTATTTTCAGAAGCTCTTTAATAATCCCGGAAAGGAAAGGACATTTTTCAACAATTTTTTCAAGACATGGGTATCCGATCCGGTGTTCCGTGGATCGGTATGGGGCGATGTCATCGCCAATGCCGAACGGCACAATGATCCCGGGACGTTCACCGCTTTTATCGGATACGAGTGGACATCAGGGGTACAGCACCGAAACGTTATCTTCAAAGACAATCAGGATCGAGCCTCTCAGGTGCTGCCGTTTTCCCGATTCGACAGCCGCGACCCGGAGAAGCTATGGGGATACCTGGCGGCATACGCCGAAACGACCGGGGGGGATGCCATAGCGATTCCCCATAACGCAAACATTTCAGGCGGGATCACCTTTGCTCTGACAAATTTCCAGGGCCAGCCCCTGAGCAGGGAATATGCAGCGACCCGTGCAAAATGGGAGCCCCTAAGCGAGGTCACCCAGATCAAAGGGGATGGGGAAGCTTACCCCCTGCTGTCGCCTGAAGATGAATTTGCCGACTATGAAACATGGCATGGCTGGGGCGGATCCAGTAAGGGACGTATTACCTTCAATGATAAGTGGCTGGAACGCAAGAAAGCGGACTACGCCCGGTCTGCATTGAAGAGGGGACTGACCCTGAAGGGATCCCTTGGCATCAATCCCTTCAAATTCGGCATGATCGGCTCCTCTGATGCACATACCTCCCTGGCTGCCGTTGCCGAGGATAACTTCTGGGGAAAGCTCACCCTATATGAGCCCAGCGCCTTTCGCAGCCTGTATAAGACCGATCATGCCGCTTCGGGCTATGCTGCGGTGTGGGCCCATGAAAATACCAGAGAATCTCTTTTTGCAGCTATGAGACGCAAAGAGACCTATGCCACTACCGGCCCGCGGATGACCGTTCGTTTTTTCGGCGGATGGGACTTCAGCAGGGAGGATGCGGTCAGCAATGATCTGGTCGATACGGGCTACAAACGCGGCGTTCCCATGGGAAGTGATCTGACCCGGGCACCGGCGGGAAAGGCGCCGACCTTTTTGATCCGTGCCGTAAAGGATCCGGACGGCGCCAACCTGGACCGGATGCAGATCATCAAGGGCTGGCGTTCTGCCGATGGAAAGCTCCACGAAAACGTCTATGATGTCGCCGTATCGGATGGGAGAAAGATACCGGCAGACGGCAGCCGCGTTCAGCCGGTGGGATCGACGGTAGACGTGGAAAACCTGACCTACACCAATGCGATCGGCGATCCGGAACTGGCTGTTACCTGGACCGATCCGGATTTCGACCCGTCAGAGATGTCCTTTTACTATGTCCGGGTTATCCAGATCCCCACACCCCGATGGACGGCCTATGACAGGAAGTTTTTTAAGCTCGAAAAGCGTATGCCAAAGAATGTGCCGCTGGTTACACAGGATCGTGCCTATACGAGCCCCATATGGTACACGCCTTAGCAGGCCCGGTTACCATTATCCATGGGGACGTTGATGAAGAGGGGGGTGCCTATCTGGCTAGGGGGACATCCCATGCATTCATGCGTCTCTTGTGCTGAAAGGAGATGATGTGCGAGCACTGATGCGTGGAAAAGAGTGCATTTGCGTCGTGCCGACTTGTACTGACGCATCGGTGAAGAATGATGAATTGCACGGAGAACAGTGCATTTGCGTCGTGCCGACTTGTACTGACGCATCGGTGAAGAATGATGAATTGCACGG
>JAZFSW010000044.1:0-10170 GCA_036446375.1 Desulfobacterales bacterium
TTGTATATCGAAGCAGACGAAATATTCAACCTGGCCTGTCCCGCCTCACCGGTTCACTATCAATTCGACCCGGTTCAGACCACAAAGACCAGTGTCCATGGTGCCATCAACATGCTGGGATTGGCCAAACGCGTAAAGGCAAAGATCTTTCAGGCATCCACAAGCGAGGTTTATGGCGATCCGGACATCCATCCTCAGCCGGAAAGCTACTGGGGAAGAGTGAACCCTATCGGACCCCGGGCCTGCTATGATGAGGGGAAACGATGTGCGGAGACGCTGTTCTTTGACTATCATCGTCAGCATGGCCTGAGAATCAAAGTGGCGAGAATATTCAACACCTACGGTCCCCGCATGCATCCCAACGATGGGCGAGTGGTCTCAAACTTCATCGTTCAGGCCTTGAAAGGGGATCCGATAACCGTTTTCGGGAAGGGGTCTCAGACCCGATCCTTCTGCTATGTCGATGATCTGCTTGAGGGATTTCTTCGTCTGATGGAAACACCGGATGCGTTTACCGGCCCGGTGAACCTGGGCAATCCGGGAGAGTTTACCATTCTTGAATTGGCAGAGAAGATCATTGCCCTGACCGGATCATCATCGAAGATCATTTACGAGGATCTGCCCCATGACGATCCGAAGCAGCGGAAACCCGATATCGGCCTTGCACAGGAACACCTGGACTGGACACCCACCATCGCGATAGACGAGGGGTTGAAAAGCACCATCGCCTATTTCGATGATTTACTGAAAGCCCTGTAGCAGCTGCTGGTATAGATCCAGCGTTTCCCCGCACATTTTCTCCACGGTAAATCGTTCTCGCACCCATTCGCGTCCCTGCCGACCAAATGCCTCCCGCATCGGGGCATCGGAAATAGCCCCGGCAAGGGCATCGGCCATTGCCTGCGCATCACCCGGCTCAACCAACCAGCCGGTCTTTCCGTTCAAAAGGGTCTCAAGACTCCCGCCGTGGGCAGAGGCAACCACCGGTGTACCCATCGCCTGGGCCTCAATGGCTATTCGGCCAAACGCTTCCGGTGTTCCGGAAGTGGCCGAAACGGCAATGTCTGCAAGCATCAGCGCGGCAGGCATATCGTCACAATAGCGGGCAAATGTTATTCTTTTTTCAAGCCCCACCCGGGAAATCAGGGCGGTAAGTTCGGCCACATATCCCGGATTCTCATCGGTATCGCCGACACAGATACCGTGCCAGTCCAGGTGGCGGATCCTGGCAAGGCTGTTGATAAACACATCATGGCCCTTCAAACGCGTTATTCTTCCGGGCAGCATAATCAACGGCCGTTGTGCATCCGTGTCGCTCAATCCCCAGCGGCTACGCAGCGAAGCCAGCCGATCGTCTGTGATACGTTCCGGATCAAAATATGAATGATCCATCCCCCGGTGTATAACAACGATCCGGTCATCAGGGATGTCATATCGCTCTCTTATATGGGTCCTGATAATCTCTGAGATGGCAATAACCCGCTCCCCCCGGGTCATGATGGCACTGTATGCGTTGACCGAATAAAATCCGTGGAAGGTGGTAACAAGTTTCGGTCGCCGGTTCGGGGGCAGGCTTCGCCACGCGAGATAACCCACCCAAGCCGGCAGGCGAGATCTCAGGTGCAGGATATCGACGTTCTCCCGGAGCAAGAGGCGTCGCAGGGCAGGCAGATACATCAGACACACCGGTGTCTTTTCTCCGACGCGCCACTTCAGGTGACGACTGCCCTGGCGTTCCAGCGGGCCGACCAGACGCCCTCCCCCGGAGATGACAATGGACCTGTGCCCTCTTTCGGTCAGATACGCCCCGGTTTCCAGCGTGCCCCGCTCAACACCGCCCCCTTCCAATCCGGGCAGCATCTGGACTACGGTAATCGGTCTGGCCACCATCGTTTCAGTATCTCCTTCGCACACCGGTCGGCCTCATCCAGGCGAAGGCTGCCGATGTCGCCATCGTTTCCGGAAAGCCACATGTCATAGGTCCGCACCCACCCATTTTCAATCAGATGCCTTTCAGCATCGCTGAATTTACTGTTCTTCTTCTTCCATTGCATCGGGAGAAGCCCGACACGGCACCCAGCGGTTAATGCTTCAAATATCATGGAAATACTGTCCGCTGTTACCCACACGGTTTGGTTCTGCGCGTATGCATCCTCGATCCAGCCGTCGGGTGTCGCTTCAGAGCGAATGAAATCGACGCGCGGCTGGTTGGCCGCTAGGTCATCAAGCAACCGGTTCATGTCTTCAGGGGTCCTCGGTGAGGACGAAATCGTCCAGACGATCGATGGGTCTTTTTCGACAATGGATTCCAACTGAGCGGCAACGGCTTTCGAATCCCATCGATGGCTCCCCTTATCGATCCCACCGACGAGCATAAGACCTCTGGCTGGATCATGGGTGTCGGTAAATGCTGTCGGGTTCGGCGGTCCTGTGGTCACGAAGATATTATCCGATGGCGTCGTCCGATCATGGCTGGGGACAAAACACAGGTCCATCTTTCCGATCAAAAGGGGATCGGGGCTCATGCAGGTCACCACTTTCCCGCCGGATGCCTTTCCCAGGAGCAGCATGGGTATATGGGTGTAGGCTCCGGATCCGATAATCAGGTCCGCCGGGGAATCCGATGCACTCTTACACCCGAACACGGCTGCGCCAGTGTATGCCGCCCAGTTTCTTACAGCGGACACCCATGACAACGGCGGCAGCGTCCGGTATTGGGTCGCAATCGGTGTGTGAACGGCAAGGGCCTGTAATACCCCCCGGGTTTGTTTTTCATGTCCCCGGCGCCCGTCCAGAAACGCAACGATGGAAAGTGGTTCGGTCATGATACGTCCGTAAATAACAGGTACCGCAAAGGTCCAGCCACAAAGGCACAAAGTAGAGAAAAATTACAGCGAGATCGTGGTGCTTCTGTGGCTAGATAATTAGCACATAACGCTTAAGGATTGACGATCGATTCGAGCCTCTCCTTGAGAAATGTATCAAAATCACCATGACCGTTGCCCGGGTCCCGGAAAACGACATCCAATCCGACAACCACGAGATCCACCGGCCAGGAGACCCCATCGGGGATCCGAACGGCATCCTTTTCCGTTGTAAGGATCAGTTCCGCACCGGATGTGGCCGATTCGCTCTTCAGCCGATCCACATCCTCATGACGATAGGGGTAGTGGTCGGGAAAGCCCTTGAAGCCTGCCAATTGACATCCCAGGCCTTCAACCGTAGCCTTAAAATCATCGTTTCTCGCAATGCCGGAAAAGGCATAAACGGGTCGTCCGGCCACCGCTGTCATATCTAATGGGGCAAGAGCGCTTTCGCCACCATCGCCCCTCCCCTTGATAATCCTGTGGATCCGGGGGATATGGGAGGATCTGAAAACAGGCGTGTCGCTGCCGATAGCATGTCCGGTCAGGACCGGCGACAAGGTGTCTGATGATTGCCCGTTATCGTCTGCACCGCACCGGGTCAGAATGAATGCATCGGCTCGTCTCAGGGCAGAAATCGGCTCCCTCAGGGGACCCCGGGGAAGCAGATACCCGTTTCCAAATGGATGTCGGTGATCGAGCAATACGAGATCCAGGTCCCGCACAAGGGATCGGTGTTGAAAGCCGTCGTCAAGGACCAGCACGGCAGGATCGAACTGTGCTATCGCCTGCGTCCCCGATGAGAACCGGTCCCGTCCGACCATCACCGGTATGTCCCGCAGCCGGTCTGCCATCATAAAGGGTTCATCCCCGGCCGTCTCCGGTGTCATGCGCAGCACATCGCCATCGCCTACAACTCCTCCGGATCTTTCGGCACGCCCGCCATAGCCTCTTGAGATGACGACAACCGTGTAGCCCAGATCCCTCACCCGTTCGGCCACATGGATCGTCAGGGGCGTTTTGCCGGTACCTCCCACGGTAACATTGCCGATGGATATTACCGCACAGGGCAACCTCCTGGCTACCAGGAGACCCCGACGAAAGCCATAGGCTCTCGAACGAACCACCCCGCCATAGACAAAGGACAGGAGGTACAAGGCAAATTCCAGCGATCGGAATCGGCCGCCATCGGTCCCGTGTATCACGGTTTCAACAGATTTTCGTATGCGGCTCAATGAAGACAATTGTCCACCACATCCAGGGTTCTGACCACCGCCCCTTTATTGTCTGAAAAGACACGAAACGCATTCTCTCCCATTTCAGATGCCTTTTCAGGATGCCGGAGAAGCCGGTCTGTTTCTTGGTGAATATCGTGCCAATTATCCACCCGGACCGCTCCCCCGGTGTCTATTAACATGTTGGCAATATCCTGAAAATCACTCATGTCGGGTCCAAAAAGAATCGGTTTGGAAAAAGCGGCCGGCTCAAGGGGATTATGTCCCCCTGCCTTTACCAGGCTTCCGCCGACAAACGTGATATCGGCCAGGGCATATATCCGATTGAGCACGCCAATGGTATCAAGGATCATCACCTGCCAGCCAACCCGTGGTGTCGTCTCTTCCCACACGGACATACACGATACCGAAAGCCCCTGCGCCCTGGCGTTTCTTTCAATTGAGCCGGCACGGGTCGGATCCCTCGACGCAATCATCAGGCGCAAATACGGGAAAACATCGATAAGTCTTGCGTAGGCATCAAGCAAGATCTCCTCTTCCCCCCTATGGGTACTGCCGGCCAGTAGAAGACGATGTTCCGGCATCAGCTTCAGTGCGTCTCTTCTTTCGGTCATATCCCCAACCGATACCGGTTCCGAATCCTGGTCGAATTTCACATTGCCGGTAATATGGATGGTTTCCGGATCAAGACCCAATCCGATAAACCGCCGGGCATCCCATTCCGAGGGCGCACAGATCGCGGTAAACAAAGAAAACAGCGGCTTTGAAATCAGAGAAAGCCGCCGGTGATGGGAAAAGGATCGATTCGATAGCCTGGCGTTACAGAGGATCACCGGTATCTGACGTTTCTTCATTATCGAAAGAAAATTGGGCCAGATATCCGATTCGACAATAAGCACGGCTGCCGGATCAATCCGGGTCACCGCCCGCTTTATCGCCAAGGGGATATCGTAGGGAAAGAAAAATATCTCATCGACCCGGTCTTTGAAAAGCCCCTTTGCCACATCGAACCCGGTCTGTGTCGAAACGGAAAAAACGATCGGTTGGCTGCCGAACCGATCGGCAAGCCCTCTTATCAGGGAAATAGCAGCCCGGGTCTCTCCCACGGAAAGGGCATGTACCCATATGGCTTTACCCCCGGTGCTTCGGTGCCCGGCACGTTGGTCCAAAGACAATACCCGTGCCAGACCGAGTCTCGGCAGAAATGTTTTTCGTCGCTTTTTCGATATCAGAAGGACCGGGAGGATAAGGGGTAATGCCACAAGCGCCCCCACCGCAAGTAGAATATTGTATAGAACGATCAATGGCCATACCTGCGTAAACGGATGGGGCCGAGATTGCTAGACTCCGGCGCTGTGGGACACCCCCAGAAAATCGGGTCCCGGACACCTGACTTTCGCATTTCGCTACTCGGCATTTAAAAGGATTACCCCCCCCACGCTTAAGAAAATGAGGTTTGCCGCCCAGGCGGCTACTATCGGTGGCAGCACTTCGCTCTTACCCAGCGACAGGCAGAAACTGTAAGCAATCCAGTATAGAAAGGCGATACCGATGCCATAGGCGATGCTCACCGGAAGACCCTCCCGGTTCTTGCCCCTTATAGCGATACCGGTTCCCATCATACACATCAGTATGCACACCATGGGAAAAGCAATTTTCGCATGGAGGTCCACCCGGTAACGGGAGGCATCGTAGCCCTCTGCTTCCGTCTTGGTAATATGATCCTTGAGTTCAAAAAAACCCATCTCTTCGGCCTTCTTTGCCACCCGTTCCAGATCGTCAGGAGCAAAATCAAGGCGCTGAATCTGTTTGGCACGAAAGGTAACCGCGTAGGATCCATCCTGGGGCTGAAGGCGTTGGACGATGGCATCCTTCAATAGCCATCGGCCAGCCATAAACGTGGCCTCCCGGGCATCGATCCTTTTTGAAAGCCGGAATTTGTCATCAAAATGATTCAGGGTTATGCCAAGAATGGTTTTGCTCCGGGGATTGTAATCCCTGATATGGGTAATCAGATGGTCACCTTTGATCCAGATATTCTTCTCTCTTGTGGTCATCGCCTGTTCGTGTCGGACCTGCCTGAGCCAAATGCTGTTGGCCTTTCCCATGGTGACCGGAACAATCATCTCGGCCAGGAGAAAAACCAGCACGCTCAATAGAAGCCCGATAAGCAGAACGGGCTTTAGCATGTGATAGAGGCTTATGCCACTGCTTTTCAGCGCCAGGATCTCGTTGTTTTTGTTCATCAAACCAAAGACGATCAGTACCGCCAGCAGGATCCCCACCGGTATGATCTGGGAAACGATAAACGGCACCTTATACAACAGGAAGACCAGCGCCTTTGACAATGGAAGCCCAGCCTCCAGAAAATCATCTATCTTTTCCAGGAAATCAACGACAAGATAAATCCCGACAACCATCCCCAGTACCATACAGAAGTATTTGGAAATCTCTCGGCTTATATATGTGTTGATAATGGACATGATCTACACCCTTGATGATGTCTTTCGGCCGACAACCCATCTATCCGCAATACGGCGGAGCATATCGAGTCCAACATATCGCTCGTTGGCCGTCCGCACAACCAGCAGCAGGCCGATGGCCCCAATGACAATATTGGGCAGCCACATGCCGATCAAAGGGGGGTATTTCCCGGCCTCGCCGAAAACCCATCCGGCGGAAAGCAGCAGATAATACATGAGAAAGAAAATGATCCCGAGCCCGATACCGAAAGATCTTTTGGAAGATCTCGACTGGACCCCCAGAGGAACGGCAAGCAATCCAAGGGCAAAACAGGCCGAAGGCAGCGACAATTTCTTGTGAAATTCCATCAGTGCCAGATAATACTGCTGGTCCTTCTTATCCTCATGATCACGCAGATAAGCGGTGAGTTCGGACACGGACATCTCTTCTTCGTCCTTTACCGCATCTTTTGCCGGGGCCGCGGCATGGGGAAGTTTTAGATTGATGTCATAGGTGTCGAAGGCCAGTGATTGGGTTGTCTTTCCGATCGGGTCCACCTGATGAATCGTTCCATCAAACAGCCGCAAATGGTAGGCGGATTCCGCTGGACTTTTAATCAGCGTGCCCCGGGGAGAAACAACCGTGGTGTGGATATCTTGTCGCCGCGTGTCCTCGATGAAGATATCATGAAAGGTCCGGGTCTTCGTGTCGATCTTATGCACATACAGGACGATATTTTCAAATCGATCGTTAAAGGTTTTCTCCTTCAATCCTGCTTCCACATTGGAAACCGCCACCCGATAGGCCAGTGCTTTAAACGCCAGCCGCCCCTGGGGAAGCCCATAGATCGTTACCAGACCGGTAAGCAGGAAACCGATCAGACAAAAGACAAACACGGGGGGAAGTAGGCCGTAGATGCTGATGCCCCCGGCTTTGAAGGCCATGATCTCATTATCGCTCGACAACCGCAAGAATGACAGCAACACGGCCATCATAACCGACATGGGGATAATAAACTCCAGAAAAAAAGGCATCGCATAGATGAGAAGTAGCAGGATGGAAGATAGATCAACGCTATACCGGACAATCAAATCGGTAATGTCGAGAATCATCGTCATCAGAAAAACAAAGGTCAAGAACGCAAGATTGATGACAAAGGGCGGGATCATCTCCTTGAAAACATACCGATGGACAATTCCATTGATTTTCATAGCCGCATTCTTGCGTGTTGTCGCCGTTTCCCGAAAGAACCCGGCACGTATTTTCCCATGGGGGGGACACCCCATTGTCGGTTCGCCATTGATCGCTGTATCCTATTCATCTTCTTATCTGAAGTCAATACAACACTTTGCGGCATCACGTGCAGGAACTCCTTCCAAATATTGTGAGAATCCAGGCTTCACCAGATGGTTCCGGCGCTCAAGGTCAAAGTCGAGGAGAAGGGTCGGTGGATCGGTAGCCAGGATAGCCCCGGGGAGAATTCCTTGGCCGGCGAATAGGACGATGGATAGAACGCCTGAATGCCTTCGGTAAAGCCACACTCCCGGTAGTTGAAGGTACTTGATTTGACGATCCAATCATATTGACAGTCCTGCCTGCTCTACGTTACGCTTGCGACAGGGATTGATGGATTGCAGGTGAATAGAAGGCGAACAGAAGACAGGAAGGAGCAACGACATGAGACCGCGATTAAGATTCCTGAGCGACAAACTCATCAGGCGGATCCTTGACGAGGCGTACCATCTGCTTGAGACCAGGGGCGTCACGCTGCATCACGAAACGTTGCAGAGGCGACTTGCCGAGGCCGGCTGTCTCCTGGACGCAGACAGCGGACGCGTCCGGATGCCTCGTGAAGTGGTCGAGACGGCCGTCCGATCGGCGCCAAACCGGATCGAACTGTGGAACATCGCCGGCGATAGTTTCTGCGACCTCTCGGGCGATAGCATACACTTCACGCCCGGATCAACGGCCATCAAGATGCTGGACGAGGAGACACACCGGATGCGTCCCGTTTCGACCGACGATATGCTCCGCTACGGGAATCTCGTCGAGCAGCTTGATGCGATAGACTACTCTGCTACGGCTGTCGTGCCCAACGACGTACCGAATGCCATCGGTGACAGTATTCGCCTTTACGCGCTGCTGAAAAAAACCAGCAAGGCTATCGTCACCGGCGCGTTTACGATCGAGGGCTTCAACGTGATGGCCGAGATGCACCTGGCCGTGCGAGGCACGGGAGAGGCGCTTCGTGCAAAACCCTTTACCATCTTCTCGTGTTGCCCCACTTCGCCGCTGAAATGGAGCACCACAACGGCAGACAACACCGCCAGGTGCGCCGAGTTGGGCATCCCCGTTGAATTCATCGCCATGCCGCTTGCAGGATTGGTCGCGCCCATCTCCCTTGTCGGATGCGTGATCCAGCACACAGCCGAGACACTTAGCGGCATCGTCATCTCCCAAACCACCTGCCCCGGCGCGCCAATCCTCTACGGCGGCTCGCCGGGCGTATTCGACATGCGTACGATGACCGCCACCGTCTCAACCGTGGAGGCACAGATGATCGATTGCGCCTATATTGAAGTGGGTAAGTACCTGGGCTTGCCCACCCAGACTTACACCGGCATGAGTGACAGTAAAACCCTCGATGCTCAGGCGGGCTTCGAGTCCGGGGGCGGGCTTTACTTGGCCGGGTTGGCCGGAGTCAACAGCGTTTCGGGACCGGGCATGCATTATTTTGAAAGCTGCCTGTCGTTGGAAAAACTCGTCTTCGACGCCCAGCTCTGTGACATCACCCGCCGGCTTGCAGCGGGCCTGGAGCCACGCGAGGATTTTCCGGCAGACGCCCTGTTCGATGAACTACTCCGCGAGAAAACCCTTCTGACAGCCGACCACACAATAAAGTATTTCCGACAGGAACACTGCATTCCCGGGCCGCTCATCGACCGGACGCAGATCCAGGGCCATCGCAGCGTACCGGACCTGATGCAGCGGGCCCGCGACGAGGTAGAGGGTCACCTGGCACGGTATGAGCCGCCGGACGTCCTGTCCGCTGAACAGTGCCGGGACCTGGAAGATATCATGACCGCAGCCGCAGGGGATTTCAGTATCGACTTCTAACAGGCCCCCATCTCGCAAAGGTAAACTCAAATCCTCATATTTCAGACTGCAGGTTATAGCAGATCTGATCCCCTGAATTGTGGCACCGCTTTGCAACCACTCAAACACTGTTCTGACTTGATTTCCATTGACATTGGCAAAGTCGGGCATTAAATGAGGGTTACCCCTAGTGCTTGGGTTTCCGGCCGATGGGACATATGAGGATGGGACGATGGTCAAAGATGATCTATACTATGTAAGGGCCGCATGGGCCTGCGTTATCGGGTTTACGCTTTTCCGGCTGTGTTATGCCGGCGCCTTCCTCCTGGCACCGGATGAGACCAACTACTGGCAGTGGGGCAGACATCTGGCCTGGGGTTAAACCCGTCCAGTGACGGAAAAATAATTCGGATAAGTATCCCGCCGCTCTCCGAAGAACGGCGACAGGAGCTAATCAAGATCTTACGAAAACGAGTGGAAGAAAGAAAAATAATCTTACGCAACCTGAGACG
>JAZFSW010000045.1:0-2504 GCA_036446375.1 Desulfobacterales bacterium
CCCACGGTCATGTGGATCATGTGTTCGGTGCCAGTATCTATGCAGAGGAAGCGGTTGCCAAAGGATGGCCCCCGCCTCAGGTTGTGGCCCACGAGGGGGTCGTCAAACGTTTCGACCGGTATCGTGAAACAGTCGGTTGGAATGGCTATATCAACCTTCGGCAGTTTCGTGGGGGAGTTGGTGAGCCCCTCTTCCCCGGAGAATTCCATTATCCGGATACCACCTATGACGACCGGAAGACCCTGAGTGTAGGTGGTATTGAAGTCATTCTCAGACACACCCGTGGGGAGACCGATGACCATACCTGGGTGTTCTTTCCGGACAACCGGGTCCTTTGCACAGGCGATCTGTTTATCTGGTCGGTTCCCAATGCGGGCAACCCTCAGAAAGTGCAACGGTATGCCAGGGAATGGGCAGATGGCTTGCGGGAGATGGCGGCCCTGGAGCCGGAGATACTTGCACCGGGTCACGGCCTGCCCATTATCGGTTCGGATCGGGTTCGACAGGCTCTGGAAGATACGGCGGCGTTTCTTGAATCGGTTCAGGAGCAGACCCTGGCGATGATGAACAAGGGATTGTCGCTTGATGAGGTGATTCATACGGTTAGGCCCCCGGAAGATTTGAGCGATCGACCCTATCTGCAGCCGGTCTATGATGAACCCGAGTTTATTGTCAGAAACATCTGGAGAAACTACGGAGGCTGGTACGATGGGACCCCTTCCCATCTTAAGCCCGCTTCGGAACGGGACCAGGCAACAGAGATTGCCCGACTTGCCGGTGGCCCGAAGGCGCTTGCCGCCCGGGCAGAAGAATGCCTTTCTGCCGGTGATTTCCGGTTGGCCTGCCACCTGATTGATTGGGCTCATAGGGTCTCACCGGATGACCCCACGGTTAGAGAAATCGGCGCAAAGGTCTACATGGCAAGGGCAGAGGCGGAATCATCGACCATGGCCATCGGGATCTACAGTTCAGCGGCCAGAGCGATTGGTGGAGAAACTGTCGGAGGAACGGGAGATGTTATCGGCAGCAGCATAATGCGGGCACAGGCGCGCAAAGACAAACCGACGTCTGACCACTGACCCTGTTGATGGATGTTGCCTATTCTGCGTCTACGGTCATACCGCATTCTTCACACCGGTACCGGGAAATCTCGGCGCTTTCCCCCGGCAACGCATCAAAGTCGTATCGTTTTTCATCCTGAGTTTCGAAACACTCCGGGCAGTAATTGTCCCCGAGCTCCTCGGCGCTGATGGTCAAATGGCAGTGCCGGCATTGCAGCCGGTTCTTCTTCCCCGGCAGTAGTACCAGCGTATTGTGATTGCAGTCGGTCATAAGGTTATGCTTGGATCGGAAAAGCGTGGCGGATTGAAAATTCCCCGTGGCCACGCCAAGGCGTGATAAGGAAGGCCGTTTCTATCCTTTCAGGCGGAGAGGGGGGTTTTTCGGGCTTTGTCAAGAACCGGACGCCTGGATCGCTCCTTTCGCCGCAGCCTGTGCGCGTTTTCTCTGCTCTCCCATTTCCCGCAGCTCTTCAATATTGGAGGCATCGACTCTCATAAAGTTATCTTTCCAGGCCGACGCATCATCCCAGACATGGAGCGTTTGAACCGTTGTTCTTGCTGCGGTGGCAGTCGCCAATAGGTCAAACGCATCGGAGATAATTTCTCTTTGACTGGTGGGATCGTATGGTCTTCCGCTAGGGTTTCCCAGGGGGAAGTCGAGGAACAGGAGTCGTGGTACCCCGCAGTATTCAACAATGTCTTTTGCCGATCCGAGAATAACCGTGCAGATGCCGTTTTCCTCCAGCTGCCGGGCGACCAGACTCACGGTCTGGTGACAAACCGGTCAGAGGGGTAGCAGCAGTGCCACATCCGCTCCTTCGTCGATGCAGGACTGCACAATGGCCGGCGCGTCGTTTTCTATGGTTCGCCTCTGGCTGTATTCTGTCGGCACGCAGTAATAGTGATCGGATAGTCCGCCGATGCTTCCTTCACTTACCCGGCGGGCCAACTCCCGGAGGGGAAAGAAAGAATCGACATCATCGGTGTGGGTTGCTTCCTTATCCCAGAAGCGTTCCTCGGTGTAAAAGGATTCCGGAGGGTGATTCATATCCCCCATGTGAAGGACGTCCGCGTCTCCGGAGAAACTCGCATCCGGCATGGCGGTGGTAACGAGGGTAACCGTGCAGTCTTTGAGGGGTTTTGCCAATCTGGCGAAGGGCACCGAATCGTGATGAGCCCACCGGTAGGACTTTTCATAGCCATGGGCTTCGTAGTAGATTCTGGATCGATCCATATACCGGACACTGTTGTCTGCCATCAGCATGTCTCCTGTCAGGGGTCAAACGAATAAGAATGCAAGTCGTTGACGTAAGCATATAACAGAAGCTATCCGACAGGTCAAACCGGTCATTCACCAATGACCAGCCCCCGGTCATTCCCGTCGATCACTATCGACGATCCTCACCCCGATCGTTTACAACGATCACGTTCACCGATCATTCC
>JAZFSW010000046.1:0-5535 GCA_036446375.1 Desulfobacterales bacterium
ACGACCGGCATGACACCGTACTTAAAAGAAGTGGCAGATATCACCCTGAGGATCCCGATTTGGGGGGATGCCACATCTCTCAACATTGCCTGTGCGGCATCGGTTCTGGTTTACGAGCTATCGTGTTGAGAGATCGCCATATAGCAGTCAGAGTGAATGAACACGACGATCGTCAGAGGACTAGAGGAGGTCATCATGGACTATGAACATATTATATACACGCCCGGAAAGGTCGCCCGAATCGTACTCAACCGGCCGGAATATCTCAACGCTCAGGGCGTAAAGATGCGTGACGAAATGGATCATGCTTTCGTTCAGGCAGCAGAGGATAAATCGGTCGGTGCCATAGTTCTTTCCGGAGCCGGCAAGAGCTTCTCGGCCGGACACGATATCGGAACAGCCGAGGACACGGCGTATCGTAAAGAGATTGACCGCACCCGGTCGAATCGCTTCGACGCCTTTGACGACATGCGCAAACTATGTGTTGAAAACACATTGCGCTGGCGGAATATACCCAAGCCCACCATCGCAATGGTTCATGGCTACTGTATATTCGGCGGCTGGATGTTCGCGGCAGCAATGGATGTCGTCTTTGCGGCAGAAGATACGATGTTCCTCCCGGGCAATGTGCAATACTTCTCTTCGCCTTGGGATATAGGGCCGAAAAAGACCAAAGAAATTCTCTTCGAACACCGCTTTATGACAGCCTGGGAAGCCCATGAGGAAGGTTTTGCCAACCGTGTATTTCCTGCCGAGACGCTGGAAGAAGAAACCCTTTCCTACGCTAACCGTGTGGCGGACAACTACCTGAACAACCCCCTCTGGGTGAGGATGATCAAGTTCTCCACCAACCACATGATGGATGCTCAAGGATTCACGGCTGAAATCGAAACGGCCTACAACAACTTCTGCACGATGCAGGGCCTGCAATCCCGGGAGGTGGATCATCCCCGGGACGGTGGTTTCGCGCGCACCACCGTGGCCAAAAAGAACCTGAAAGCATCCATGCCCTGGTTGGAATCTAAACAGAAACGACGCTGAAGAAGTGTGCCTTGGTCCCTATATGGATTCACCGCCTGCTACGGTCCTCCCGCTCACAGCGGGACTTTACCAGAGGACGCAGAGGTTAGGGTTCTGTTCTCTGCGTCCTCCGCGTCTTTGCGGTGAGGTAATATATCTGTCGTAATGGGACCTGAGGATGCCCGTATTAAGCGTGTTTGTTTTCGCTGAGAATATGTTCACAGGCGCGCACGGTCAAGGCCATGATGGTCAAGGTATGATTCTGGCAGGCATTTGATGGAAAGGCTGCTCCATCGGTAACGTAAACGTTCGATACATCCCAACACTGCCCATATGCATTAAGTACTGATTTCCCCGGATCGCTACCCATGCGCGCACCACCGGTCTCGTGGATGGCAGTACCGGGGTTCATCGCCCCGCTCTTTTGCATCACCATCTGCTTCAGGACCCACTTATACAGGAGCATCTGAGGACCGCGTCGCACCCGGCCGCCGCCGTCAATAAGCGAAAAACCGAGACTGTCGGCGATATGTTGGGCCGTGGCGTTCATATGGGCGACCATATTGTCTTCGTTCTCACTGTGGCGCACGTCGATGTGGGCAATCGGTATGCCCCATCTGTCCTTTCTTCTCGGATGTAGGGTTACCCGGTTCTCGTATCGGGGGAGCATCTGCCCGAAAAGCAACGCCATCCAGTTCTTGGGACCGGCGGTTGTCTGAATGCCATAGCCACCGACGAAATTGAATTCCCCTTCCATCGTATCGCGGATATTGGGAACATACATGGTGTAAGCGCCCAAATCGTAAGGATCCGATGCGGGCGCTACGTATTTTTCGCCGCTGGCCTTTATCATTTCGACAAATTCATCCGACGTGCCGCCGCCCTTGGCCACAAGGACATGATCGTGGATATATCTGCCCAGAACGCCTGAATTGGCCCCAATTCCGTCCGGATGTGCAGAACTCTGGGAATTCAACAGAATCCGTGTGCTCTCGAAGGCCGATGCGCAGAGAACCACGGTGCCGGCCATTGCCTCTTTGTAGGCCTTCGTTACACGGTCGTAGTACCCGACCCCCTTGGCTTTCCCCGTCGTTCCATCGATCAGGATGTGGGAGACAACAGAATCGGGCTGCAACGTAAACCGTCCTGTTTCCTCTGCCTTTGTCAGCGGAATGGGGATACGATCCAGGTTGTTCTGAATCACCCGGCTCCGTATGATTTCGATTCCCGCCCTTTCCTTGACCATTTCGGCATATATCCGGTTGGATGCCGGCACCGGCGGGGGATCCGGAATAACCTCACCATCGGGAACCCTTTCCAGCCCGTCCTGATGGGCGATAACGCCAAGCGCTTTTTCTACTTTGCTGTAATACGGCGCGACATCCTCGTATCCGAGAGGCCAACTGGCACCGATACTCGGATCCAGGTCATCCCGCTTGAAATCCTTTTCCGACATACGTAGCGCCACGCGCGCCCAGGTGTACATCCTTCCACCCACCTGACGACTCCGGGTCCACTGGAACGGAGCATCACCCGGCGTGCTGTAGGGATTATGCCGGTCATTGACATAAAAGTGGCTCAATCCGCTGCCGAACTGGTCGCCGGCATGACGCGCCTGGACAGCCTGACCCCGCATAGCGAAACCGATTCGGTTCCACAGGCTCATTTCGACACGATTCAGGTTCTCGGGAAAATCAACGTCCTTATCGATTGCCCGGCCGGCTTCCAGGGCAAGAACTGTCATTCCCCCTTCTGTGAGTTCCTGTGCTGCCCAACCTCCTGCAGCACCCGTGCCGACAACGATGGCATCAAAAACTTTAGGTGTTGTATCCAAAACGATATTCCTCCTCGCTGATATGATTTATGGCTTTTAGTGACCCGCTCCCGGCATGTCACTGTGCTGTAGCCTTGATGAATATGTAAGAAATTATAGGGGATGGCTAAGTAGAAATCTTCATATACAAGGCATAGGTGTTGGTCAGGCGTGAAGGCATACATATCAGTATGTCGAACGTCTGGTCAAACCCTATAGCGCAGTAGATGGCGACTTTCTACGACGCCATCACCCTTCGATCTCCACCTGACGTCCAGTGTTGTGTGAGCGTTCCACCGCATCGAGGACACGTTCGGTCCTCAATCCAATCTCAAAATCCGGACTCGGGGTCTGTCCCGACTGGATGCATTCGATGAAATGATCCAGTTCCTTCTGGTTCGGATTATCCTCCTGGCCGTAACGGTACGGGGATATCGGAAGATCGACCCAGCCGGCACTTCGAGCCGGTCCCTCCGTTGACACCAGTCGGACACGGCCGTCAACACTATCGTAGATGACCGATCCCTTCTCCATATCGATTTCGACACGCCAGTGATCGGGCCGGCCCGTTGCATTTCTCGATGCCTGGATCACACCCAGCGCCCCGTTCTTGAACTCGGCACCAAACATGACGCCATCATCCACATCGATGGTCTGTTTCTTCCCGGGATCGGACAAACTCGGTCGCTCGTTGACAAAGGTCTTCATCATCCCCGTGACACGGACGATTTCGTCGCCGACGAGATGTTGGGTAAGATCCGTAACATGTGCGGCAAGATCGCCGAGTACGCCAGTGCCTGTTCTGTTCTTCTCCAGCCGCCACACGGCAGGCGTATTGGGATTAGAAAGCCAGCTCTGGAAGTAAAACGCCCGGACATTAAACACCCGGCCCAGGTCTTCCCTGCGAAGGAAATCATGGAGATAACGGGTCCCTTTGAAGAAGCGTTTGGTGTAACCGATCATATTCGTAACGCCGGCTTTCCTGGCAGCAGCGACCATGGCTCTGGCGTCCTCAATGGCAGTGACCATCGGTTTCTCGCACAGGACATGTTTGCCGGCCTCAACGGCGGCAATCGAGATTTCCGCGTGGACCTCGTTGGATGTAACCACGCACACAGCATCAAGACCATCCACCTTCAAGAGTTCACGATAATCCTTAAACGTGGGGACATCCAATCCATACCGTGCGGCGAATTCTTCAGCCACACCATCCCTATTGTCGCAAAGCCCCACGATCTCCGCGTTCGGATTTCCTATCACACCCATTGCATGGATATTTGCCTGCATGCCCGTACCAACGATACCCACACCGATTTTCCCATTTTCATCTTCTGAAGCTGCCATTCGCGCGTCCCCTCTTCCGGTTAGACTGTAATTGGATCAAGTGGTAAGAACTTGACTCGCCGTATTTGTTTCGTCCACTGACATAGCATGGGTCAATATAAGATTCAAGTGACTGTCCCGCTTGAAGACCTAACGATTGTAGCCGGGTCACCCAAACTTTTTCACAAGATCAGTATCTTCTTTGATTTCATCGGAAAAGCGCGGATACATGCCGATGCACACTGCATCGGTGGGCTTAATGGCTCCAAGAACCCTTTCAACGATATCGCTGACCTGCTCGGGTGTGTTGCAGGTTCGTCCGCCGGCAAAGAGCTTGAAGGCGATACAGGTCTTATCGGTTTTGTTTAGCATCTCACACATTCTCGGAAGCTCTGAGGGCAAGTAAAGATCCATGCCGTTAAACCCATCATGGGGCACCTCGGGTAATATTTCCAGCAATTCCTCCGGACTCCGTCCCCACCGATACAGGGATCCCATATAGAAATCCACATCCCATCCTTTCTCCTCGGCGTATTCGATGACTTCCGGCCGGTGGGTCCCCACCCCAACTTGTGTCCCCGAATCCCGCACTTTCGCCAGGAAATCAACGGCTGTGTCCATCTTCCCATGGTGATACAGCTGGTCGGCCGTCCAGCCGAAAAGATAGACACCAATGGGTTCCAATGCCATCAGGTTGTCCCACCCATCCCCCTGGTCTGCCATCTGGGGTGATGAAAGGCTGATGAGGTTTATCGTTTCACCCTCTTCACGAAGTCTTGTGACAACATTGCGAACCTTCTCACTGTAGTTGGCCTGCCATGTGTCGATGCCGTGTGCAATGCAGTCTTTCAGGAACATCACCGTCTGATCCTCAGTGTAGTATTCGAGCATATGCAGGGACATCAACCGGGACTGATGCGATGCGCCTTGCTGCTGGTTGCCCCCGACAATCAGGCGTGAAATACGGTGCGGACCAAAGGGAACTTCCGGCATCTCTGATGTTTCTTTCGACATTCCTGTCTCCTCTTCTAAAGGTTTTCATATGGGCGCCGCCTCTCTGGCCTGAATCCCGCAAGGCGGGACCAGTTTGATCTCAACAGAAACTGCACAAGAAGCGCATTTCTCTGAAATGCTTTGTCCTCGCGCAAAGGCGCCAAGGCGCAAAGAAAAGACTTAAAATATTAATGCGTTACCTCTGCTGTCCTCCGCGTTCTCTGCGGTAGGTCTCGCTGTCAGCGAGAGAAGCGAATCGGGCGTTGAGAATACAACTGCAGTTTCATATGAGAAGCCTGCAGTAAGGTACTAGCTATTCCTTTTCAAGCGCAGCAATGCCCGCATCCACCCGGGCACTTTTTTCTTTATCCAGCCACCACAAATGG
>JAZFSW010000047.1:0-2170 GCA_036446375.1 Desulfobacterales bacterium
CGTGACGGCCACCAATGGCGAAGAGGGCCTGGCCATCATCCAAAATGAGAAACCGGATGCTGTTATCTCAGACATCAATATGCCAAAGCTCGATGGCAGATCGCTTTGTGAAATGACAGATCCCCTCAAGGCCGAAAGACCGTTCTTGACCCTTATCATCACCGCTCGCATATCCCCCGATGAAGAAGAGTGGGTGAGCAAAATGCAGGATACCCAATTCATGGAAAAGCCCTTTAGTCCCTCGAAACTTCTCGAAGCGGTTGATGGATATTTCGGCATACAGCGATAATCATGGACATCGATCCTTTTCAAGACATAATCAAAAGCTTTTCGCAGATCAGCCGGATGACCCTGGAAATATGGGGTCGGAATGGGGTCATCTATTCAACCGATCGCAATGGCGTGGAACCGGCATTTTCTGAAGATATCAGGGCTTTTTCAGACAATATAATCGATACAGATGGTTTCCTGACCACGTGTACCGGGAGGAAAGGTTATGACTTGGTCGGGGTCCCGATCCATACGCAAGAGGGTGTTTTCGGCTCACTGATCGCCTATCGCCCCCGTACCGGTACGTCGCCCCTGCACAAGACGGATGGGCCAGCGGCTTCGGCAAAGACGGTTAGCGACTTTCTTTCCGGGCTTTCCGGGCTGATGCTGGATCGCACCGTCACCGAAAAAGAATCGGAGAAGATGGCTGAAGAACTCGGCCAGAGCTTTGAAGATCTCTATCTGTATTCTTCCCTTGCCACCCAGATCAAAACCCTGCGCTTTTCCAGTGATATTCTCAACGAACTGGTCGGAGAGCTTCTGGATACGATGCGGGCGGACCTGGCCTTTGCCCTGCTGCCGGAACGCTCCCAGTACAACAGCATATTTGCAAATGAGATTCTTGCGGAAAGAATCGCCGATCAGGAAGCGTTTATGCAGGATCTGCTGGCGGCCATACCCCCTGACGAACCCACGCTGGCGGAGAATTATTTTATTCTCAACGATTCCGGCAGCGACCCATCCTATGCACAATTGTGCAAGGATCCTTATCGGTTCCTTGCCGTCAGGGTGCAACACGATACCCGTTTCTATGGGTGGCTGGGTCTGGTGTCTTTCAATCTGAAGGAAATCTTCAGAAAGGGTGAATTGAGGCTTCTCATCTCGGTCGCCCAGCAGGTGGCCGTGGTTCTGTCCAACACGGATCTGTATAATGATCTGGAGAGTTTTGTCATCAATGTTGTCAAATCTCTCGTCAATGCCATTGAAGCCAAAGATACCTACACATCGGGCCATTCGGAGCGGGTCAGTAAATACTCGATGCTTATCGCCGATCAGCTCGGTCTGGACGATGAACAGAAGGATGTGCTCAACTGGGCGGCCATTTTGCATGATGTGGGTAAGATCGGCATCCCGGAGAGTATCTTAAACAAGCCCGCGAAGTTGACGGATGAGGAATTCGACATTATCAAGAGCCATCCTCGGAAAGGATACGATATTCTGCTTCCGATCGATCAATTGACCGAGTCGCTTCCCGGTATTCTCCATCATCATGAACAATATGACGGCAGCGGTTACCCGGAACAACTGGCAGGAGAACAGATTCCGTTCTTGTCCCGAATTATTTCTGTGGCCGATACCTATGATGCCATTTCTTCCAGCAGGGCCTATCGAGCGGCAAGATCCGGGGACAAAGCATTTGACATTGTGAAAGAGGTTGCGGGGACACAATTGGACCCGCAGATGGTGGAAGCCTTCACAGCGGTGTACGAACAACATATCCAGACAGATATACAGGACAGCAACTAATGGCAGTCGATCGTGGTAATAAGGATCCGGCTTCTCTGGTCACGACGGCAACCGTTGGAAAAAACACCGTGCTGACGCTTAAAGAAGCCCTGACGGCTGAAAATTGTGCCACATTCGAAGTGGTGGTGAATAAAGCTATCGAAGAAAGCCCAAACGATATCGTCCTGGACTGCAAGTCCGTTTCCTTTCTTGACAGCAAGGCTCTTGAACTACTCATACGAATCTATGAAGAACTCAGGAGGCGCGGCAGCCTGCTGAAATTGGCCAATCTGAATCCCGTGTGCAAAGATATTTTTTCCGCTACACGCCTTGTTAATTTCTTCCATCTGTACGAGGATATCGCTGAAGCGGTAAGAAGCAAATCATGAAAAGG
>JAZFSW010000048.1:0-3030 GCA_036446375.1 Desulfobacterales bacterium
GCAGATCCAGGAGCTCAAGGCCATCATTGACCTCTCCGATCACTTCCATATCTGAAGACGTTTCGATAATCTTCCTGATCCCCTGACGAAGCATAATGTGATCATCGGCCAGAACGATCTGATAGGTCGCCATGCTATATCCCTCCCTGGTAAATGGGAACGGTAAGAGAAATTCGGGTTCCTTCGCCAACCTCTGTATGAATCTCAAGATCCCCTCCCAGCATCCTAGCGCGTTCATTCATAGCCGCCAGACCCATGCTTCTTTCCGAAGGACCCCTGCTCATCACCTGATGCAGGTCAAATCCTCTGCCATCATCTTCAATGAGAAAGGAAACCTCCCCTTCTGCCTTTTCAATCCTGGCCGCTACATGCTTTGCCTCTGCATGCTTGCCGATATTGGTCAACGCTTCCTGGAAGAGGCGGTACAGCATAATCTGGGCATCGGGTGAAAACAGGGCATCGATATCCGGTATCTCAGGGGATATCACGATATTGGCATGGCGGGCAAACTCATCGGTCAGCCAGCGAAGCGCGGCTGTTAGGCCCAGATCCTCTATAATGGAAGGGCTCAGATCGCGGGATAATCGGCGAACATTTTCAAGGATCTGATCGATAAATGCCAGTGCTTCCTCACATTCAGCTTTCCGGGTTTCCTGGTCTTCGGGCAGCTGTCTTTCTATGGATCTTAACTGGAGCTTCAAAACGGTAAGGGACTGGCCCAATTCATCGTGCAGTTCCAATGAGACACGTCGCCTTTCGGTTTCCTGCGCCGTCAGCAGATGAGAAGACAAATCATGAAGCCTTATTTCCGATTCCCTGAGCGCTGTTGCCACCCGCTGGCGTTCCGTGATTTCAAGACGCATCGTATCGAGAGCTTCCGCCAGTTCTGCGGTGCGCTCTGCCACGCGGCTTTCCAGCTGATCATGGGCTTTTTGGAGCGCCACAATAACAGCGTCAAGCTCTGTAAAACCCTTTCGCGCCATATAGAGCGCAAAAAGAACTATCAAGACCCAGGCAAAGGATGCATATTCGTTGGTCATGAAACTGAGGCTTTGAAGCGGACGTATTCGGGTGAGCATGCCGATTCTACCCAAGCTTTCGAGCAATATCGGCGCCATCATGACAAACAGGAACCCTCCCATTGCCCTGAATTGTTCCTTCTTCATTATCCGGGTGGATCGACTGATCGGGATGAGCGCCAGCAGACCAAGAATAATAAATATATATGCCTGAACATTTCCCCACCAGGATAGTAGCCTCAGAGACCATGACTCTTTTGAGGGTTCAATCTTGCCCTGAAGGAGCAATATCGCGTTGTCTATATTCCGGATAAGTGCTTCGGTGCTTTCAGGAGAAAGCGTTCGTTTTGCCGTTACAAAGCGCGATTTGATGTCGATGAAAAGCTTTGGATCCAAATCAGCAACGGCCTGTTGCACTTCGTTGAATACGGCCAGGCCCAGGTTGATCTGCGATAGCGCCTGGCCCGCCATCTTCTTTCGTGAATACGTCAGACCGGTCAGCAGATAATCCTGGACGAGAACCATAGCCGTTACCTGCTCTGAACCCGTTCCACCAAACTCCAGCGTCCTGGCACCGAGATCAAAACTATGTCCAAGACCATAGCCACCAAAACCACTGGAATTGTCATGAATTGCGATTCCAAAACGATACAGTTTCGAGGTGTCAAACTGCACGTCATCATTGTTTCCGGTGATGAGCTGTCTCTTGATCTCAAGGGTCCAGATGCCATTGTCCCACACACCCTTGGCACCGATATCTCCTCCGCTTCCCTTGGGCCGGAACAAAATATATCCCGGGATGGGATCTTGCCTCGATATGGAAAGAGGATCTTTGATCTCAACGGCCTCACCATTAATTATCTCTTCCTGGGTGATCGAATAGGCGTCATCGCCTGTTGCCCCTGGTTCCCAATACCATGGTGCCGGCACCGTTTCCTCTCCCACGGGGATGTAGTGCAGATTCTCATGGGTGCTCCCCCTCATGCCATCAATGCCGGCGTCTTCATCTCTCCGGTCATCGCGATGGGCAATCTCTCTTGCTTCCTCGTCAAAGCCTGCTCCCACGCCATCATCGAACCAGTGGTCATCGGCATACCCCAAAGGATTTGTCCTCGACGCCTTCCAATACCATGTATCCGCTCTTTCCTGAGGATCATTGGTATGCATGCGATCACCGTGGCAAAGCATAGCACATCCTGCAATATTAAAACCATCAATGCTGTCATTGATATTCCATATTACCGCAAACTTATCCTCATCGACGATGGCCTCCTGCTTCAGAGGATCTGACATCAACAATGACACCCACCGGTTTTCATCATCATCGAAGACCCATTGGCTCTTTGTCCTGTCCGCGTTCTTGTCCGCCCAACGTATGAGCAGATATAAAGCATCATCATACAGGGCCTTCATTGTAACGGTCACATTTCCGATGGATCCATCTTTGATCTGGATGGTGAGTGGAGGAGATTTTCCCCATTCAGCTTCATCTGCAATCCCATCAACGGTAATCGACCCCCGGGTCTTAACGGCCGTCAACACGGTAGGGCTTCTGTGCGGTCCCCCCAGGACACCGGCCGGGAAAAGCAGCATGACCAGAAAGACAACGATTGACCCCCGCCACACGATAGGTACCATTTTCATCTTTGATTCAGCTTTCAGATCCTCAGAAATCGTATGAGAGAACAAGATGTATGATATTGGCATGATAGTCAGGTTCGGCTACCCCGAGAAAAAGACCCCGCTGCGAGCCGGAATCAACGGCCTGCATATACAAATCCATCACATCCTTGTTGAAAAATGTTTCCGTATAACGCTCGTAGTCATACTCAAGACGCCATGTCAACCGTTTTGTCAGGTGGTAACTGGCAGATGCCTGCAGGAGCAAAAAAGCGCTTTCGGTATCCGGATAGTCCTCCGCACTTGTCGGGAGAAAGGTTGGGTCACTTGGATTGCCGGGGATTCTGGTGATGATGGTTCCTTTTGCCTTGGCGTAGCTGAAGTCAAGGAT
>JAZFSW010000049.1:0-2506 GCA_036446375.1 Desulfobacterales bacterium
GCAATGTTTCCCTGATCTTCAGGATTCATCAGGGCAAGAAAAAGTGAGTTCACATTTTCTTCAATATCCTCCACCTTATGGACCCCTTCACTGATGATGCCATGCAGGTTGGCGAATCGCTCCTGGTTGTGGGCCTTAACATCCATCAGCGCATAGATACCGTTGTTGGTCTTTGCGTATCTTGAGAAGATATATCTTACCCGGTTGCTATCTCGCAACAGATTATCCAACTGGTTCTGAAGCAGCTGGTTGCAGATGACATTGGTTTTGGGGCTCTTGTCGCCGGGATTAAACACACTGATCCCCTCACCCAGTCGCCGGTTGAACTGGTAGGGTCGGGCATATACCATATCCAGGACTTTGGCCGGCGAGCTGAGCTGATCCAGTAAAACCTCGTACAACGACATACATATGGTGCAGGGGGTGTCTCTGAATACCCACTCATATTGTTTTTCGGAAAACAACGCTTGCTTGAATTCCCCATCCGGTATCAATTCATCGAGCAATTCTTTTCTATAGGTCTTGGGAATGAGCAGGAACGGATGGTCATGACTGGGGCACGGCACTTCAAGGTATGCCTTATTGGTCATGCCGGGATGATGATCCCTGCCCGCTCCCTCCAGTTCCAATCCCTTTCCTTCAGCCAGGCCCCGCAACTGGGTAATAATGAAATGGGCTTCATGGTCGATGAGCGCTGCCAATTCTTTCCGGTCCAGACGCCATATCGTTTCATAGCTTGTACCCTCCGGGGTTTTTGTATACTGCTCAAACTTCATCAGAAGGTTATTAAGAAACGTACTCTTACCACAGCCGTGGGGTCCCTCGAAGATATAGATCCTGTTCTGTTGAATCCCTCGCTTGAGTGAACTCACATGATTGATGAATCGGTTTGCAAACAATCTGTCAGCAAAAAAGGGATGGTCAGTGCCTTCAACAAGCAGTTTGCTGCAGTCATAATATACATAATTGATCGACTCGGGATCGTCCGGATACTCATCGTAACCCTCGCCCACGGTGCTGAGTATCATGTCATGAAATATCTGGAATATGTCCCGGAACACGACCTCGGGTTTCGCCGCCGTATGCACCATAAACTGCTCAAAGGGGATCGGCGCGCCCTGTCTCTGCTCTTTGATATTCTCATATAGATTGGAAATCGCTGTATCGATGGTATCCATTTTGATGACCCATATTATGGTAGATTACATGACCGTTCTTGTCAGTTTCTTTTCTTCCATCGTGTAAACAACCCGTTCATATTTCGGTTCTGCTTCTGCAGCGGGCTCTTCTACCTGGAGCGGGAATTGGAACATCCCGTAGTAAGATACATCCTTCTTTGCTTGCACGGGTTCGGTGGTTTCAAGTTTTACCGTTTCACCCCACAGGTATTCAATCCCCAGCATGGTGTTGGAAATATATTCGCCGATAAGCGGTTTGCCCTCAAAGTGATGATGGAGATACAGACATCCGCTGCCCGTTTTTTCCCTATCGACCGTTATATAGGGGGGGTGATAGAGGGAATCCAGAAGCATCTGCCGATAATCGGCAACCTTTCGGCTTTTCACATAGTGTTCCCAAACCCCCTTCTGCTGATTCAGCCGCCTGCCGGAAACAAACAGCTTGTTGTTATCGACAAAATCCTGATCCACAAAGGTATTGATGAACATGAAATCACCGAAGTTCTCCCTGACATTGAAAATAGAATCCAACCCCTCGCCGGTCTTGCGGTCATAGTTCTTTCGGGCTTCGGCATTCTCAATTCGTTGAAACTCATAGGATATTTTCCCCTTGTCTGCCAGCGATTCGACCGAATTAAACAGTAGCGATCCCAAGGCATAGGGGTTTAGGCCCACCCGGGGAAGTGCCGTGACCTTGGCGTTGACCCGGGCAAATCCCACCTCGTTTCCTTTGATCCTGTCATCTGCAAGGAAGAGCCGCTCGTGCCAGTAACTGGCCCACCCCTCATTGAGAATCTTCGTCCGGATCTGCGGCTGGAAGAAAGCAGAGGTATTTCTCACAATCTGCATAACAGATCGCATCCATTGGTTCTCTTCCTTCTTTACAAAAGGCGAATGTTCCTGCAAAAACTCGATGACGTCCAGGGCACCCTCTTTCTTCTGCTTCTTGTGTTTTTCCAGAAGTGCTTCGAATTCGGGATACCGCTGCGTAACATCGGCAAAAAACACGACGTCGGTCATTTCACTGAATTCAGAGCATGCGGTGTTGTATCGTTCTATCTCCTTGATATATTCATGCTGTTTCACTTTCCTTACGGCCTGGAGAAAAACATCGAAATAGAAATCTACTTTCTTCGATGTCTGGGTTTCCGAAGGCAGATTCAGCTGTGAAAGGGTATGGTGAAAACCCACAAGGTTGTCAATACCCCGTGTAAACTCGATAACGTAGTCAACCCACCGGCCCTTTTCCGATCGGAGCATGGCAATGAGCCGCTTGTCGGAAAGCGCCTGGCCTGCAAAGTCTTCACCCCAGGTGTGTTTGAACATCA
>JAZFSW010000050.1:0-2286 GCA_036446375.1 Desulfobacterales bacterium
ATTGTCCGGAACCATGGGGGCGATGTTACCGTTGATAGCCAAGTGGGCAAAGGAACGGTTTTTGAGGTGTTCTTTCCTATCGCCAAGGGAAGACCGGAACTGGCGGTGGTTGCCGAAGGTGGTTTTCCCGGAGGTGACGAACGGGTTCTATTTGTCGATGATGAGCCCTATATTGTTGAAATATACCAGCCCATTCTCGAGAGACTCGGATATGAAGTGTCTGCCTATACCAGCAGCATCGAAGCCCTCGAAGCGTTTGGAGCGAAACCGAATCAGTTCGATCTGGTAATCACCGATCAGACCATGCCCCGTATGACCGGCCAGATGATGGCAGAAGAAATGATGGCGATCCGCTCCGACATCCCGATTATCCTCTGTACCGGCCACAGTGATCTTGTCGATGAAGCCGGTGCAGTCAAGATGGGAATCCGGGCCTTTGTCATGAAGCCCGTTGTTATGGGCGTGTTTTCCGAGACGATACGCAAGGTGCTGGAAAACTCCGCACTTTTAGAATGTAGTGGATGAAGGAAAGATACCCTCTTTGAGATTGCGGCATCGGTCAGGGGGAAATGAGAAAGTGACGGATGCCAAAGAATTGACATCGTGGACCCCTGCTCATCTTCTTTCCTTCTCCGGAAACGACTGGGTATAACCCATTGTAATAAAAACCTATTCCATCCTTCTCCTTCACAGATCCTATCCCGCCGCATCTGGCATGAAATTTGCTTAATATCATATTCGTGACTTCCGATCCCCACCATTGAGAATCCCGGATGGATTCGGGGTATGTGTGGTGGACAATAATGGCGGCATGAGCCTGGGACAGACCGCGCGATGCCTGCGAGTTTTCCCGGGAACACGGATGAGACACAACCAACCATCAGCAATACCCCTCCGATGGATCTGACTGTTTCCCGGAGGGGGAGAAGACCCCTTGTGAGAATTCTGATTGCAGACGATGATGAAGTATCCCGCTCGATGCTCGGGACGGTCCTGGAAGACTGGGGGTACACCGTAACAAGCGTCCGTGATGGAAACCAGGCCTGGGCTGCGATGCAGAAGCCAGATGCGCCGCAGCTGGCAATCCTTGACTGGATGATGCCGGGAAGCAGGGCTTGAGGACTATTTTATTAAGCCCGTGACGCTTTCGGATCTGCAGGGGGCCGCAGAGAACGCTTTCCAAAGACTGGAGCGATGGGAAAAGAGATGATCCGTTTTACCGAGGACGTCGTGTTTTCACGGGAGCAATTATGGCTGTGTTAAAAGGCAGAAAAACAAGAAAGCTGCTGGAACAGTACGCTACTGTCGAAAGCAAGGACAGTGAGAGGGAAATCGTTGAAGCGATCGGGACCATCGGGGAACCGGCTGTAAAGCATATTGTTGAAGCCGTACAGCATCGGCAACTTGATGCGGAAAAGGCTCAGGTCCTTTTTGAGCAATTGTCCGACAGCGTAAGTGTCGAGATGACCGTATCCCTGATGGGTGACGCTTCCAGCAATGTACGAACGATTGCACGGCGATTGCTTACCAAGAGAGGATCGAAAGCCTGCACCTCAATTCTGGTGGCACATATTGACAGCCCGAATAGCTTCCTGAGAACCAACGCCACAGAACTTCTCATTCGATTCAAAGATCCGGCCGCTGTATCTGAACTCATCGGTATGTTTCATGGCGCTGATACCGCGCTAAAGGGCAGCATTATCAAGATTGTGGGGGTGGTTGAGAATGAGCCTGCCAAGAAACTGGTGATCAGTGCACTCAACGACGATGCCTGGCAAGTGCGCCTTGCGGCAGTCAGGAGCCTTACCACAATGCAGGATCCGGAAAGTGTGATGCCCCTGATAGAAAAACTGGAGGAGCAAGAGCCTCAGATAAAGCTGTCCGCTCTAGACATCTTGGGCACGATGGGGGATAAGCGCGCCGTTAAGCCAATGATAGCACTCCTGAAGGATCCTGACCTGTTGATTCGTCAGAAATCCACTGAATACCTGATAGAAATAGCGGATGCCAGTTGTGTGCCGGCGATTATTGCTTTGATGAAGGACAAAGATGTTAATGTCCGGCGCTGCGCCATCGAGCTGCTGGATAGTATTAAGGACCCCAGAACCAGCTCTGCCCTGATGGATGCCATCAAAGATGCCGACTGGTGGGTGCGTGAAATCGCTACCGATGGCCTGACGAGGTTAAAGGGTCACAATATCATTAACGGGTTCATCGCCATGGCTAAGGATGGGGATGAAGGATTGCGAAGATGTGCCGTGGAGTTTTTTAACAAGGTTACGGATG
>JAZFSW010000051.1:0-7350 GCA_036446375.1 Desulfobacterales bacterium
CTCACGAGATGTCCGGCGGCATGAAACAGCGAGTGATGATTGCTATTGCGCTGGCCTGCGAACCGGAATTGCTCATTGCCGATGAACCCACCACGGCAGTAGACGTGACCATTCAAGCGCAGGTATTGGAGCTGATACACCGACTACAGCAGGATACCGGCATGGCGATTCTGATCATTTCCCATGATCTGGGTGTTGTGTCCGAAATAGTGGATCATGTTGCTGTGATGTATGCCGGCCATATCGTGGAACAGGCGGATCGCGATACGTTTTTCTCGGAACCGAAACATCCCTATTCACAGAAGCTCTTTGCGTCATTGCCCGGTAGCAGCAACCGCGACCAGGCGCTGGCGATCATCAAGGGTACCGTGCCATCATTGGCGCAGGAATTTCTGGGGTGTCGGTTTGCCGATCGCTGTGATTCTGCCTGGAAACCGTGTCATGACACTGCCCCCCGCTGGATCGAGTTGTCCGCAGGAAACCGCGTGCGTTGCCATCTGTATGATCCGGAGGTTTCACAGACAGCACCGACACAGGAACGGGTAGAGACGAAGCAGGAAAGCGTGACCTTCCAGCCGGCCGGCGAAGATGTTGTGCTGGAAGTAGCGGATCTGAAAGTTCATTTTCCCGTGCTGAAAGGACTGTTTAAACGGGTGGTGGGGCAGGTCAAAGCTGTCGACGGCGTATCATTTACGCTTGGCGCCGGGCACACATTGGCTCTGGTCGGCGAGTCCGGATGCGGAAAGACAACTGCGGGAAAGGGCATTTTGCAGTTGATAAAACTGACTGCGGGAAGTGTCCGCTACCGGGGTGAGGAACTCACCGGGCTCAGTCGAAAGCAGATGCATCCTTACCGTTCCGAGCTGCAGATCATATTCCAGGATCCCTTTTCTTCCATGAATCCTCGCATGATGGTGGGAGACATAATTGAAGAAGGTATGGCAACACTGGGGGCGGGCAGGGGGGGGGATCGCATTGAGCGTATCGAACAGCTGCTGGCCCAGGTTGGTTTGCATCCGGAATATCGACTGCGTTATCCCCATGAGTTTTCCGGTGGACAACGCCAGCGTATCTGTATCGCACGGGCGTTGGCCGTGGAACCGAAGTTTATCGTTTGTGATGAACCCACCAGTGCCCTGGATGTTTCCGTACAGGCGCAGATTCTCAATCAACTCCGCCAACTGCAGACCGATCTGGGTCTTTCCTATCTGTTTATTTCTCACAATCTGTCCGTGGTGGAATACCTGGCCCATGACATCGCGGTGATGTACCTGGGCCGCATCGTGGAGCAGGGAGCCATGGCCGAAATCATGGACAATGCCCGACATCCCTATACCCAGGCCCTGCTGTCTGCTGTGCCCGTTATCGATAAAGCCACCAAACGGGAGGTGATCCGGTTGGTGGGCGATATGCCGTCGCCGCTGAACCCGCCCAGCGGCTGCCATTTCCATCCCCGCTGTTCCCGGTCCATGCCGGTGTGTCGGCTGACGTATCCTGATACGGTAAATATCACGGATACGCATATCACTTGCTGTCATTTGTACACGGCGTAACCGTGACGTAGCGTATCTATTTGATGTCCTGAAATATTGGCTACTTGTTCCCAAAGCCGTGTTAGGTGGAGAACGAGCCGCCTGCCGCCGAATAAAGGAGTGAATGATGGCTACAAAAGAAGCGCTTAAGAAGAAGGTTTGCGAAGCCATAGACCGCCGACAGGAAAAGATTGAATCGATCGGCGATACGATTATGAGAAACCCCGAGCTGGGATTCAAGGAGCACAGAACCGCTCGGGTGGTCTCCGACCTCATGGCGGAATTTCAGATTCCCCATCAGACCGGATTGGCAATTACCGGTGTAAAGGGCACGTTGCAGGCAAAGATCCCCGGTCCGACCCTGGCCCTTATCGGTGAACTGGATTCACTCATGGTGCCCGATCATCCGATGGCCGATCCGGAGACCGGTGCGGCGCATGCGTGCGGGCATAACGGTCAGATTGCCGGCTTAATGGGTGCGATGATGGGGCTGGTGGACGCCGGTGCTGTTGATTTTCTGGCAGGAAATATTGTGTTCTTTGCGGTTCCGGCTGAAGAGTATATTGAGGTCGAATACCGTGTCAGCCAGGTAAAGGCCGGGAAGCTGGGTCTTTTGGGCGGAAAGCCGGAGCTGATCCGGTTGGGTCATTTTGATGATGTTGACATGGCGATGATGATTCATGGGCATTCAAGACCTGATCTTAAGAAAGTGATTATGGGCAAATCGTCCAACGGTTGCGTTGTCAAGCTGGTTCGATTCCTGGGCAAGGCCGCCCATGCCGGAAGTTCCCCCCATGAGGGTATCAATGCCCTCAATGCGGCCCATATTGCATTGGCTGCAATCCATGCTCAGCGCGAAACATTCAGAGATCACGACACGATACGGGTCCATCCCATCATAACCCGTGGGGGGGATACGGTAAATGTTGTTCCATCCGAGGTGACACTTGAGACATTTGTCAGGGGAAGAACCATCGAGGCATTTACAGACGCCAACAGCAAGATCGATCGCGCGCTTCGCGCCGGTGCAATGGCCATGGGGGCAAAGGTTGAGATTCAGACCATTCCCGGTTATATGCCCCTGACCAATGACCCGGAGATGATCCAGATATTTCAGCAGAACGCAGAGATCCTTTTTGGTGGGGATGAATACATGGAAGGTGGCCATGGTACCGGTTCCACCGATATGGGGGATATCTCACTGTTGATGCCGGCCATACATCCCGGTCTGGGTGGTGCCATCGGTACGAGCCATGGGATGGATTATGAGATCACCGATAAGCAATTGACCTATTGTGGTACCGCAAAGCTCCTGGCCATGACAGCCATTGATATGCTCCATGGTGACGCGGAGGAGGGGAAGAGAATCATTAAAGACTTTGAGCCGGTAATGACGATCGAGCAATACATCACGCATCAACAGCAGGCGTTTAGAACCGAGATGTTCGACGGTGCGACCGGCACTTCGGAAACCACGGAAGCGGGATGACTGAAAGGCTTAAGGAATCGGATCTGTATCCGCCCATCAAGAGATTCCTGGAATTTCAGGGATATGAGGTCAAGAGCGAAATCCAGGACTGTGATGTCCTGGCGATACGTGGTGACGAAGATCCGGTCATCGTGGAACTCAAGCTCTCCCTTAGTCTGTCTGTCCTTCTTCAGGCGGTTGACAGGCTTGCCCTGTCAGAGAAGGTGTATGTTGGCATACCGCGAGGGTGTGCGGTTCTCAGAAAGCAGCGGAAACGGGTTCTTAAACTCATCAGGATGCTCGGGTTGGGCTTGATGGCAGTGGATCCCGGCGAGAAAATCGGTGCTGTGGACATCCTCTGTGATCCGGGTGAATACAGACCCCGTAAGTCCAGGCACCGCCGGGAACGACTGCTGGGAGAATTCCTGCAGCGGGTAGGTGATCCGAATACCGGCGGCACAGCCATGAGAAAGGGAATCATGACGGCCTACCGGCAGAAAGCGATCGGTATCGGCCTGTTCCTCCAGAAAAATGGTCCCACAAAGGCCTCTGAGGCGGCCGTAGCTGTCGGTACACCGAAAACCAGGGATATTCTCTATCGAAACGTGTATGGCTGGTTTGAAAGGGTCACTTTTGGTGTATATCAACTCTCCCCCAGAGGGGAACAAGAAATTCCCCTCTGGAAAAATGGCGGATAGAAAGCTGTTGTTGCTTGCGCATAATTGTCGGATTATTTATCCCGATTTGTGCAGTCGGCCATCTATCACTATGAAATGTTTCACATAAATTGTGCAAGTGTGAAACGTTTCATTGACTTTGGGATCGTATCGGTTTAGCATACGGCCCGTATCTGACGTTTCAAATTGCCAGAAAATGTATCCAATCACCAACAGAAAGCGCCATGAGGCGGGCGGGGCCGATCGTTTATCATATGCAACCAGTTGACCATGAAGACTAAAACCAAAGAGCAAAAGCATACGGATGACAGGCGCTCTGAAACACGAGGGGCGGCGGATCAATTCGATAGCGTAGAGGTGGCAATAAAAGGTATGGCGCCTCTTTACGTCTACAAACTCCGGGATATTTCGCCAACGGGGATGGGCATCCTGGTAAAGGAAGGTTCTGAGTTTCTAAACCTGGTAGCCGTGGGCGATGTCCTGAATATGAAGTTCAATCCTAAAGAGGTCTCAGAGCCGGTTGAATCTTTAATGACGGAAATCAAGCATATCACCAGAGACGATGAAGGCAAATTCCAGGGCCATTTTGTTGTCGGCCTGTCCGCTGTATAGACATATCAGAGTTATCCTGCGTTTTACCATTACTCCTTCGGGGCGGTGCGTTGTGCTCATCTACAGATAATCCAGCAGTTGGATCAGATCGGTGACTACGATATCGGCGTTAAGGTTCTTACACCTTGCGCTGTCTTCTCTCAATCTCAAGGATCGCTTGTCTCCTGCAAAAAGCCCCGTTTGAAATCCCACTTTCTGAGCCGGATAGATATCATTTAACATATCATTGCCAACGAACAGTACCCGATGCAGTGGAATGCCCATGAATCTCAACCTGTTGGCGGCAGCGTGAAACATCTGTATTGAGGGTTTTGCAGTCCCGAGTCGGTAGGAATAGAAGACCAGTTCCGGATGAAACCCGAGTGCTTCCGGTGGGGCACCGAGAAACCGCCGAAACAGATCCGGTGTATAAAACTGTGCATTTGAGATGATGCCCATTCGTATCTTCCTTTCGGTGCAGGCCGAAAGGAGCTCTTTCAGGTGGGGCATGGGGTATACGGGATTGACGAGTCGTTCGAATGCGGCAGCAAAATCCCTTGCCTTGCTTTCTTTGGTGATTCCGAGCAGATCCATCCAGATCTTGTCGATTTCCACCTCCGGGAAATCAATGCCAGATGTCTTCAACTCCAAGTGTTTATCTTCAATGGCGCGTCTCAGATCGCTGACAATTGTGTCTACCCGGTTTTCAATTCCGAATTTCAGAAGAAGCTGATTGAGGCCGGGGTGCTCACTCCCATCGGTTTCAGTTATACCGATATCGCCGCTTCCGCTGATAAACAGCGTACCGTAGATATCAAGAAGGACACTCTCGACCTTTCCGGTCAGGTGGCCACGTCTACTGAGCCCTGTGGGAATCACGGCAAGATGCGGAGTTTGAACTGTTTTGTTGTCTGCCATTGTGTTCGGTGTCCCTTTGCACCGATCAGGCCTGCCTATCTTATCTCCATACCGTTTTTCACCAAATCGAAGGAAAGGAACGCAAGGGAGATGTTCCCTTGTACCTGGCTTCAGGGCCTGGAACCGAGTGGGCCTGTAATGAATATACCGGTGGATGATCCGACGTCAAGTAAGATATTCCACTTGACACCCAACCGGCACTGATATAACCTACTAATTATAAAGAATAATTTATGGGAATAATGGGAAATGGATGTCATTCGTCTGGTGCGACCTTCGTTTTCCCCAGAACAGGAAAAGATCTATGGATCCGGAAGAATTCTTAAGGCAAGTCTCCTTGTTCCACTCTCTCAGTCCTGAGGATATCGAGCGGCTCAGTTCCTCTGTCAGGACGCAATCTCTCAAGAAAGGCGAGGTGCTCTTTCACAAGGGCAGTGAAGGAACGGTTCTGTATATTATCAAGAAGGGACGGGTAAAGATCCTCCTGCCTTCACGGTCCGGGGACGAGGTGATTCTGGCCATCTTTTCCGAAACTGATTTCTTTGGAGAAATGGCGCTTCTGGATGGTATCCCCCGCTCGGCTGATGCCGTGGCGATGGAAGACTGCGAACTCTTTGTGCTCGATCGATCTGATTTTTTGACCTTTCTCATGGAGAACCGAAATGCCGTCAAATCGATACTCGCCTCTCTGTCCATGCGGCTTCGCAAAACCGATGATCATCTGGAGGACACCTGTTTCCTGAATATCTCAGGCCGGTTTGCGAAAAAACTACTTGAGTTGGTGGGCACCAGCGACCCGGAAGATGATGGTACCCTGTTCATTGATCTGGCTCTTACCCAGAGCGAACTTGCCAGTATGATCGGGGCTACCAGAGAAAGCGTGAATAAGGAGCTGAGATTGCTCCGGGAAAAGGGTCTGATTACCACGGTGGGCAAGCGCATCGGCATTGTCAATATGGAACGATTGAGACGCAGAGTTCATTGACCTTACCCCCCATGGATACCTACTCAAAATGACGAAAAAGCCCGTGAATAGATGTTCGGCAATCAGGCTCATACCATTTGTGCTCGTCATATTTCTTTCTTCCCCGTTTGCAGTCACCTTTGGTGAATCCCAGACCGGTGCAGGTGATGATTTCGGCTATTCCATGCTTTCAGCCCAGGACCGGTCTGTCAGAATCGTCGGTGGTGGTGATGCGCAGCAATGGCCGTCCATGGCGGCCCTGGTCGTGGTGGGGCATAGTCCCGATGCCGGGCTGTTCTGTGGAGGCTCACTCATTGATCCCAAGTGGGTGGTAACGGCCGCCCATTGCGTTGAAGAAAAGACGCCCGGCGCCTTTGTTGTGCTGCTGGGGATTTATGACCTTGAGAATGATGCAGTCGATGACTATGATCAGTTCACGGTAGACAGGATTGTGGTTCACCCCTCCTACAATTCGGATACGCAGGATAATGATATTGCGCTTGTGGAATTGACCGATGCCGCAACGAGCTATGGGCCGATACCCATGATCAAAGATTCGGTTGTCCTGGAAGGGCAGACCGCAAGGGTCCTCGGATGGGGAAGCATAACCCCGACGGGAGTTGACTATCCGGCGAAACTGCAGCAAGTCGATATGCCAATCGTTTCAAACGATACCTGTAATCTGGCCTATGGGGTCCGGGATCTTCAGGTCACGGATAACATGCTGTGTGCCGGCCCTGGTCCTGACGGCCCTCCCAAAGATACCTGCGACGGCGACAGTGGCAGTCCGCTGATGGTGCAGGATGGGGCTGGGGCTACATGGAAACTTGCCGGGATCGTCAGCTGGGGTCTGGAATGTGCGGATCCGGATTTCTATGGCGTTTATTCCCGGGTGTCGCGGCTTGTCGATTTTATCGGAACATATGTGAGTATCTCGACATGTCCGACAAATGACACCGATGCAACGGGCCTCGGCACGGTCCAGATCGGTGGCAGTGTAACCCTTCCTCTCACAGGATCCAATGTGGTGACGTGGACGATCACCTATGGGGGTATGAACGTGGAACTACCGGGCTCCCGGACGTCTTATCTGCTGGAAGACATCGTGGGAAATACCACGCATGTCGTCATCGCGGCCAACGGATTGGATGAGAGCCGTGAGGTCTGCTCGGTTGAGACCGATCTTGATCTGGATTTTGC
>JAZFSW010000052.1:0-2310 GCA_036446375.1 Desulfobacterales bacterium
GATCCCTATTATATCTACACGAACTTGCAGGGGGGGCTCCAATTGGCCATGAAGCTGATTAAGCGGAGCGGGAACCGGAACAATCGGGTGATGGTCATTACCGACGGGCAACCGACAGCCTTCTACGACGACGATGGCCGCTTATATGCCGAAAACCCCCCGCATCAGTACGGACTCAGTCCCAACGCTGCCAAAGCAACCCTTGCCGCCGTGAGAAAAGTAACGGCCCAGGGCATGAATATTGAGACCTTCATGTTGACCGACAATCCGGTCCTCGTTGAATTCACCAACCAGATTACCAAGATCAATCGGGGAAGGTCGGTGATGTGCCTTCCCGATGAGCTGGGCAAGTTGGTCGTGCTCCAGGAAGTCAAACGAAGGGGGGGAAAGATCTAACCGCGGTCCTTCCCCTGGCAGCACCATTTCATCCTGTTCTTTCTGCAGAACGGCACTTCGATCTTTCCTGCCGGCGCATCCCCTGATACACATACGATAGCACCTTCGTGCATTGGGATGGCGGGCTTCGGGTTTCCTGCCTTCCCTCCATCTAGGCCTTCAGGAGAAACAGATGGACATACATCGGATCAAGATGCTTGATTGGCATGCGGCCATATTCGCTCTCAACTTCTTTGAACAGACGGTCAAACACGCCTTCCAGCTCCTGCACAATCTCGTTGTGCGCTAACCCTGTTGTGTCGGAAAGCCAGTCCAGAAACGATTCCTTCATGGACGACTTCACCGCCGGATCGGGGCCGCGAGCAGACCACAGATCATGAAACAGATGCTTGAACTCATTCAGGGAGATCGGCAAGAGCACAACAGGAAGGCCGATGTGATGTCGTGCCCACAGCGTCAGTAAAAGGTTCTTGAAGGAAAGGATACTCCCGGGAACAAAGGATGGAACCGGGATGGATACCAGGGAGAGAAGCTTGTCAACTGCAGTGATATCATCCATTGTTCTCTGGGTTGTCCGGATGTCTTTGAGCGCTGAGAATTCTCGATGCAATGCCCCTGTCCCATCGTCGTCATAGAACAGGGGTCTCTCACGGAGAAGTCCATCTATGACCCCCTGCCAGTGTTCCCCCCAGAAAGCGAGGGGATAACCGATGGCAGCAGACCCGTTCGTGCTGTGCCAACCTCTTGCCTGCCTTTTCAGTTTCAACGCACGACCGTAGCCGACCCTGAATAAATGAGACAGGGGGAATTTCTCCAACAGTGCGGCTGCCAGGTTAAGATCGATGCGGCCCTCTTCATTGATGAGAGTCTCAAGTCCGATCCCGATATAGCCGGTTGCCTTTTGGACCACGGCATCCAATTGCATCCGGTCTCCAGTTTTCAACCTGTCTGCTGACGCGATCTGATTGCTTAGATCGGCAATCTCTTCCTGTATCTGCTCCGCCTTGGCCTCGGTTGTGATCCGTGCCAGAGCATCCCTGAACACATTTCCGGATCTGGCCTCTTGCACGGCAGGTAGTGTTGCAGAGAAGGAAGCGTGTATCTTTGAGATAGCCGCTTCAGCCTTGATGCTGAGTCGTTCGACTTCTCCCGGCCTCAAGGGCTGATAGACACCAATGGCTTCCTCAAAAGGGATAAAGCCCTCTTCTGCCAGCCGGGTGTTCCTCAGCCGATACAGTTCCTCTTCGGTTTCAAAGGGGCTAACACTGGACGCTTCAAGCAGAATCTGCTGATACCGGGGGTAATCATGCTCGGCAAGTTTCTGGAGAAATCGTATGAGTATATCTTCTCTGCCGTATACATGTGAGTACTCAGATTCGGAATCTGTGGTGTTATCGAGGAACCGAATGTAGAACTGACCGTCGAGGGTGAAATAGCCATCACCGAATCCAGTCGGATCCTGACCGGGTTCCCCTAAAACCACCTGCACGTTCTTGAACAGGTAGAGCTCCATGTCTTCGAGGTGTTCATCGAGAAATCTGCCGACAAGACGATCCGGATCTGCATCCATCAAATGGTCGATCCAGCGGGTGAAGGATCCCATGTCAATCCGATCCCCCTGCCAGATCTCCATATCCAGCATGTATAACCATTGCTGATCCGAGGCCATGGACAATAGGGGAAGGGCATCTTCAACACCGATGCCGTGAATAAGCAGGTGGAGATCTTTTTCAGGAAAGGATTGAACCAGCGCTGCAGCATGGGAGGAATCCAAAACGGCATCCAACGCATCTTCCGGGGCCAGCATTAGAAGATGCCTCTGTTCCAGCAGCATCACACCGGCCGAGGGTACCTTCAGAGGGTATGGTGGGACGTCCATCAGCGGTTCTGCCCTCGAGAATCGATCCGGAGTCT
>JAZFSW010000053.1:0-6607 GCA_036446375.1 Desulfobacterales bacterium
AACAATGGACCGGTGGTTTTCCCCGGCGTGGAGCTTTCCACCC
This sequence comes from Desulfobacterales bacterium, assembly GCA_036446375.1. GTDB lineage: Bacteria > Desulfobacterota > Desulfobacteria > Desulfobacterales > JAZFSW01 > JAZFSW01. The sequence goes on from JAZFSW010000053.1 coordinate 44, forward strand.
ACCAGGGCCATGTGTTGGGTCTTTTCGAAATCGATACCCCGATCGGGACACTGGAGGATCTATTGGCTTCGGTAGGTATTTCAGAAGGCGCCAGAGGCAATGGAACGATCATGACAAAAGCCTCCATCGAGGAAACCTTTGCTGAGATTGACCACAGAGGCGGCCTTGCCATTGCCGCCCACATCGAAAGGTGGCCCAGCGGCTTCTTGGAGACAAGAGCAAGCAGAAAAGCGAAACAGTGCATTCACGGCAGTCCACATCTTTCCGCACTCGAAATCACTCAGCCGCAAAACCTGGATCTGTGGCGCACAGGTAAGATGCGATCGTATCCCAAAAAATACCCGTGCATTCAAGGATCGGATGCCCACGCTTTGGTGGATATCGGTCGACGCCCCACCTATGTAAAGATGAAGGAAATCAGCCTTCGCAGCCTGCGGGATGTTTTCCGGTCCGATGATGCATCGATGATCAGATTCCCCGAGGAACTGCAGTGAATTACAAAACACTTGGGAAAACCGGCATCGAGGTCAGTGAGCTTTCCTTCGGGACCTTGATTCTCGGATGGCTTCAGGCAAACATGACCGAAGAAGAAGGGGTCCCTGCGATAGAAAGGGCTCTTGACCTCGGCATCAATTTCTTTGATACCGCCCAGTCCTACCGAACCCAGACGCACCTGCGAGCAGGTCTTGGGACCCGAAAAGATAATGTGGTCATCGCCGGCAAGACCCACGAACGAACCCGTGCAGGTGCCCAGAAAGCTTTTGAGGAATCGCTTAAGGAACTCGATCGGGAAACCATCGATATCTATGATTTCCATCTCATTGACAGCGCAGCAGATCTGGCCACCCGGCAACCGGTGCTGGACTATTTCCTGGAGCTTAAAGAAGCGGGCCGTATCAGGGCGATAGGTGCCTCGGTACACAAAGTTGAGGCGGCGAAAGTGGTAGCTGCACATCCGGATATCGATGTGATTTTTCCGGTGCTCAATTCCCATGGGCTGGGTATTACCGATGGCACCCGGGAGGATATGCTCGATGCCTGCAAGACAGCGGCTGAAAACGACAAGGGTATCTATGTCATGAAACCTCTTGGGGGGGGTCATCTGCGGCAGGCGGCTTTAGAGGCGTTTACCTATCTTAGGGATAGCCGTCTTGTAGACTCCATCTGCGTCGGCATGAAATCACCGGCAGAGGTCGAGATGAATGTCCGGTTATTCGAAGGCCAGACGGTTTCACCGGACATCCTGGCACAGGTTGAAACGGTGCCCCGAACACTGCGAATCTATGACCGATGCGTGGGGTGTGGTGCCTGTATCGACACCTGCGACCAGGGGGCGCTGTCACTGGATCTTTCAAAAGCCGATGAATCAAGGGGGAAAAAAGGCCAATCCGTGGTGGATCATGACAAATGCATTCTTTGTGGATACTGTGCTGAAGTGTGTCCGGAATTCACGCTACGCATTATTTGACCGGCCACCAGAGGGCGTTTATGCGAAAGAAACTGGGAATATACGTCACATCGGATCATCATCTCGATAAGCTGATTGAGCTGTGTCGCGCTGCAGAGAGAAAAGACGTGGAGACATGGGTCTTCCTCACCCATATCGGTACCCGGCTAACAATGGATCCTCGGTTTACAGAACTTGCCCGTATAGCCAAAGTCGCTCTCTGCTCAGAAGGCTTCAAGGATAACAACCTCCAGAAACCGGTAGCGGGCCTCGATGAAAAGGGATTTGCTTCACAGGCATGGCATGCGGAAATGATCCATGACTGTGATCGATATCTAACCTTCTGATGCCTGATCGGGTGGACAGAAGATGATGGCCACCACTGCGCTAAAGCACCACGGCGCCAAAGCACCACTGCGCTAAAGCACCACGGCGTTAGAGCACCACGGCGTTAGAGCACAAAGGCACAAAGAATGGCCTTCCGCTGTTATTCAGCGTCGAGTCCTGGTTCCTTGATGCTTTGACGCAATAGACACCAAGCCACAGATAACTTCAGAGCCAATGGAAAACATCAAAGACTGTGCTGTTATTGTTCGACGGTCAGAGGACCTTTGGGAGGCCACGCGCACAGGCCTCGGTCTTGCTGCCCACAACCATCGGGTGCACCTGTATGTTCTCGATTTCACTGTGGACATGACCGAAGCACTCAAAGATTACTTCGAGTGGTTTACCGAGATGGAATGCGATCTTTGCTCCAATCTTGAAGCGAATTCAGCGTGCGGATTTAGAATCATACCCCTGGAAGAAATTGGTGCCGAACTCAAGGATATGGACCTGGTCATCCCTTTTGGCCATTGCAGCAGACCTTCCCGCCGCCACGGGAAATATGGACCGCCTTCCGGGAAAACCATGCTGCATATTCTAAAAACACCCCCCGATGACCTTCAGCACACCGTGATGATGGCTCTTTCCCGGGGAAACGATGACGCGCAGATGCCCCTGTTTGAACAGGATGATACCGAAGTGGACTATGGAGAAGTGATAGACCGGATTTTTGAATATGATGAGGTGATCACCTGGTGGTAAAGGGGCACGCTTACAGCCTGATTACCCTCTGTAGCGGTGGTGCGATGGCACCGGCGACGATCTTCGAACGCGTATAGAGCGCGCGGCCTACATCGTAAAGGGATTGAGTTCTTGCTCATTCTCGACTGTTGAGTGGGGGGAATACCCGTAGTCATGCCCCGGCCATACGATCGTCTCACCGGGAAGGGTGTAGATCTTGTCCTTGATAGCGTCCAGCATCTGGGACATGGAGCCTCCCGGAAGATCGGTTCTGCCAACAGCGCCGACAAATAGCGTATCTCCTGTAAACACATGCCCCGGTGTATACAGGCATATCCCCCCGGGAGAATGCCCCGGGGTATGAATGACCTTCAGCTGCTCCTCACCGATGGTAATGGTATCATTATCCTCCAGGAGAACATCCGGTGGGGGAGACCCTTTCCCTCCCATGACCCTGGAGAAAGCACCGGACACCATCCCACCTAACTTCCCAGCATCCAGCGCATGAATGAGCAGTTTGGCATCTGTTGCGGCGATGATTGCGGCATTACCTGCAGTATGGTCCGAATGATGGTGGGTATTGATAACATGGGTAATGGTATATCCCTCCTTTTCGACCTCCCCGAGTATCCTTTCTGTTTCAAAAGCCGGGTCGATAAGGGCACAAGTCTTTGAGACCTCATCGCCTGCGATATAACAAAACACTTCCATCGTATTTAACCGGATCTGCCTGATCTCCATAATCGGTCTCCCAGAATAGGTTTTTCGATATTGCCCTGATGTGTTCTTCAATGGTCAGCGATACTCATAGAACAAAACCGGTTCCAAGATCAAGCCAAAGAGAGAGTGCCCACCAGCGTTTTTGCTTGATCTCATCAATGATAGCCTGTAATATTCCCGAATAGATGTTTGCCTCTGGGCAATGTGATATTATCGGATTTAGGGAGGGCCTACTCATGAAGAAAACAGCAGGAATCTTGTCAATAGTGTGTGGTGTCGTTCTTCTGTTCGGCTGCGGTCCAAGCTATAAGATCAAGCCGGTCTCTTTCAAGTCACCAGATACACTCGACAATGTGGTAAGTGTTGCCGGCGCACAGGTGGCAGCCAAAGCGTTTGTGGATGCCGCTGAAACCAAGGAAGCGTTCGGATTCGACATCCATGGTGCCGGCATGTTCCCCATACAGGTCGTCTTCGACAACAAGGGGTCAAACCAGTTTGAGATCAACAGCGATCAGACCTTTCTTGAAGATGCTGAAGGGAACCTCTGGCCAATCCTGAGCAACAAGATCGCCTATGAGCGCGCAACAAAACATGCCGGCGTCGATAAGATGATCAAAGAAGGCGCCAGCAAGGGCGTCTTGGGCGCTGCCGCGGGAGCCATCATCGGAGCAGCCATCGGTATCGTAACCGATGAAGGCGTGGCTTCTGCCGCCGGCAAGGGTGCCGCCGTCGGTGCTGCTGCCGGGGCAACATTGGGCGCAGCGGTGGAAGGGGGTTCCGGTAAGGCGAGAAGAGACATTATCGAGGACCTGCAGGACAAGTCTTTGCGAAACACGATCATCCAGCCGCAAAGCATTGCCCACGGTCTGCTGTTTTTCCCCGGAGAGGCAAAATCGGCAATTAAACTCCGGCTTCAGATCATGGAGATAGAGTCCGGGACGGTCCATAATCTGGAATTCGGCTTCATATGAGCGGCGCCCCTGGCCAAAACAAGAGGTCCCGCTGAAAGCGAGAGGGCCAGTCTGATCAGGAAAGAAACGACGTTAATCGGTTGTGGTTGCGCGGCTCGTTTGGGTTGCGGTGGATGGGTAGCGGCAAGAACCCAACCGAAACCGATCGACGAAACGAGCAGCGCAACCGATCAACCAATACCGAGCCCTTGGTGTAGTTTCATACGAGGCCGCAACGGATAGAAATCATAAGATTACCCGACAGCAGGTGTGACAGATATCTTCCGGCTGCAGAGCGATGCACCTGGAGAATATGCGAGAATAAGTTATGAAAAGGGAGAGTTACCATGCCGCAAGTTGAGATTGGTGGAGATACTTTTGAAGTCGACGAGGATGGATTTATTGATTCATATGAGAACGTTAATGAAAACTGGATTCAACATGTGAAGAAGGTAGAAGGCATAGAAGAGGTTACCGATGAACACCGGTTGGTGCTAAAGACCCTTCAGGACTATTATGAGAAGAACGGCATCGCGCCCATGGTCCGGATTCTGACAAAGGTAACCGGGTTCAAACTCAAACATATCTATGAACTGTTTCCATCCGGTCCCGGCAAGGGTGCATGTAAAATGGCAGGATTGCCAAAACCCACCGGATGCGTGTAGTGATGAACATTGAACCACGCCAAGGCGTGGTTGGGCGTTCATTCTTTTCAATAAGCCGGGCCACAGCCCATCTGCCAGTCAGGACAGAAGACTTTCCCCGGTCATCCCCTCCGGTGGATCGATACCCATGAGGGATAGAAGCGTGGGGGCGATGTCCCCCAGCTTCCCCGGTTTCAGGGCAGCTTGCTTTCGGGTTTCATCGATGAGAAAAAGGGGAACCGGATTGGTGGTGTGAGCGGTAAAGGGCTCACCGCTTTCTTTCGTCATCATTTCTGCATTTCCATGATCGGCGGTAATCATCGCGATTCCGCCGACAGCAACCACCTCGGCAATGATGTCTTTTAGACAGGCATCAACCGCCTCGCACGCTTTCACGGCTGCATCCAATATGCCGGTGTGCCCGACCATATCCATGTTAGCAAAATTCAGCACGATCAGGTCATAGCTGCCGCTCTTGATTCGGCTGATCACTTCATCGGTGACTCGATAGGCACTCATTTCCGGCTTCAGATCATAGGTGGAAATCTCCCGGGGCGAAGGAATCAGACAACGTTCCTCCCGGGGAAACGACATTTCAACCCCACCGTTGAAAAAATAGGTCACATGAGCATATTTTTCTGTTTCCGCTATTCTCAGCTGCCTTAGCCCGTGTCTACTGATCACATCACCGAGAAGATCTGTCATCGCATCCGGCATAAAGGCTGCCGGCAGATCAAAGGTCTCATCATAGGGTGTCATACAGACAAATCCGGAAAGGGCCGGGAAAGGGTCACGATCGAATTTGTCGAAGCCGGGATCGATAAAGGCCCGGGTAATCTGCCTGGCACGATCGGCACGGAAATTGAAAAACAGGATGCCGTCATCTTCACCGACAGTTCCCACAGGTTCTTCCTGCTCACCGACCATGGCAATGGGGGCTATGAATTCATCCGTCTCATTGCGTTCATAGGCAGTTCTTACCACCCCGACCGGGTCTGTGGCAAAAGCCCCCTCACCACGGGTATACAACCGGTAGGCCTTTTCACTTCTATCCCAGCGGGTATCCCGATCCATGGCATAGTATCGCCCGCAAATGGTGGCAATCCTGCCAAAACCGGTGCGGTACATATGGTCCTGCAGCTGTGCCAGGTAATTCACCCCACTATCCGGGGGGGTGTCACGGCCATCTAAGATCGCATGCACGAACACCTGCCGGAGACCTTCCGCCTGTGCCATATCCAGAAGGGCCAGCAGATGGCCGATATGGCTGTGCACCCCCCCATCGGATACCAGCCCCATGAGGTGAAGTGCCGATCCCTTTTCTCTTACCTCTGCCATGAGTCCGGTAAACACCGGATTTATTTGGAATTGCCCCTCTTCGATCGCTTTGTTAATCCGGAGAAGGTTCTGATACACGATTCTGCCGGCGCCAATATTCAGGTGGCCCACCTCGGAGTTTCCCATAACACCTGCAGGAAGTCCCACTGCCTCCCCGGAACATTCCAATTGGGTATGGGGGTACGTCAGCGGCAGCTGGTCAAGGAAAGGAGTGTCTGCAACAGATATCGCATTGTTCCGACCCTCAGCGCCTATCCCCCATCCATCCAGGATGATTAGCATGTGCAACTTATGCAATTCTGAATCAGGACTCATTTTATTTTCTTCCGATTTGTCGTTGATTCCCGGGATCGGATTCTACAACATACGATTCTGGATCGTTTCTTTGTGCCTTCGTGCC
>JAZFSW010000054.1:0-13443 GCA_036446375.1 Desulfobacterales bacterium
GATCGTCAATCTGACTTTGATGAATCCGCCCGCGAGGTCGCGATGAATCACCATGAACGCTGGGATGGGAAGGGTTACCCGGGATATGTGGACATAGCCACCGGAGAGCCGCTGAAGGATCATACCGATCAGGACGGCACAGCCCTAGGAAAGAAAGGCGAAGAGATTCCTATTTTCGGAAGAATTGTCGCCCTTGCCGATGTTTTCGACGCTCTCTCCTCGGCCAGGGTATATAAAGAAGCCTGGAAGGAATCCGATGTGCTGAAAACCATCGAAGAAGAATCCGGCGCTCAATTTGACCCGGAGTTGGTCACCCTCTTTTTTGCCTGCCTCGACACCCTCCGATCGATTCAAAAAAGATATGCAGAAGCTTAGAACCACACCCCGTCGTCGATGACAACCGAATGATGGCAACCACTTTGCGGGCCTGTAGCCTGTAGATAGAGGCAATCAAAACTGTGGATACAGAGAAACTGACAAGGACACTGGACACCTTCAGCCGTGAAAAGGGCGCCGATCTTTTTGGGGTTGCCGACCTTGCACCGGCAGCCGATTTTATATCTTCCCACGGGGATCCCATCGCAACCGGGTACCCTCGGGCCGTCTCGATCGGGATGCAACTCAATAGCGCCATCGTGGATGGCCATGATCCCGATGAACCGCGCGGCAAGAGTCTTTACTGGCACCATGTTTACAATGTAGTGAGTGAAGCGTTGAATCGTGTTGCCTATGATGTGAGCCGATGGCTCATCGGACAAGGCTTTGACGCCCTACCCGTCCCGGCCTCTGAACCTTACAATCGGCAGACCCTGCAGGGCATCATCTCAAACAAACTCCCCGCTCACTTGGCGGGCCTGGGCTGGATCGGCAAGAACTGCCTATTGCTCACCGAGGAATTCGGGCCTCGCGTTCGTTTCGTTACGATACTCACCAATGCGCCCCTGACAACGGGTACAATGGTGGACAAGTCCTGCGGGAAATGCAGCATCTGCGTTGAAGCCTGCCCGGTCAGCGCATTCACCGGGGTCGCGTTTGATCCTTCCGAGGACGTCAACGTCCGCTTTGACACCTTCAGATGCCATGAATACCGCCAGGAGCACCCCTGCGGGCGGTGTGTATCTTCCTGTCCGAAGGGTCATGGAAAACGCAGAGGCTAATACAGGCGCCATCACTGCAGAATCAGAATGAGGATCCGGTCTCCGATGGACCCAACACGTCAACAGGAATCATCCCCCGGGTAAAGCGGGCCCTACCGGACCCGTTCCACACGGTGACCCCGCCAGTTCCCATTACTTCATACCGGTCTTTGCTCTGGACCAATGTTGTATCGCCCTCGATGCCCAGCAACGTCAGATCTTCCCCGGTCGATTCGTAGAACGATTCAACCCTGGATTCCGGGATCTGATCAAAGTGGGGAAGAACAGTCGCTCCCGGTATAAGTTTGAAGCCGGGCATCTGTCCCGGTGGCCCGAAAAAGCTTTCGCCAAGGATCATGGCCCCGGCGCTGCATCCGGCCAGGAGTCCACCACGGGACAACACCGATAAGATGGCCTTCCAGGCCAGGCTGCCCCGGAGCGTCTGATACAGGTAGCCCGGCTTTCCCCCTGAAAGGTACACGAAATTGGCATCGGAGATTCTATCTGCCAGATCCTTTTCATTGGCACTTGCCCGATCAATCACCGGCAGGGCCTCCACTTTAGCCCCCAGGCGGGCGAAATGGTCCACACCCAATTGCGACCAGTAGCCGATCCGCTCGGGGCCTTCCTGGCCGGCAGCCGTCGGCAGACAGACCACACGGGGGGGAGCCTTAAGGCGACGAATAAGGGTCATATCCACCGATTCCATGGCGGGCAAATATTCTCCACTACCGGTCAGTGCGAGCATCTGTTCGTAAGCTCCCGAGAAAAAAGCAAAATACGTTGGAATTTCCGCACCCTATAGTATGCTGCACGCTGGTGCGACCCTTAGTGGGTATTATCAGATACCGTCGTTATGTCAAAGAAAAGTTGCATGGGGATGAATGATTCCGCTTGTTTTTACCGGGATTTTTGTGCGAATGAAGGGTACTGCGGTTCAACATGTCCCCGGTAAAATGAGATGTCGGATTTGATATGCGGTTGCCATTAACATTCATCTCGCTGGCTTAAAACAAGAAGGGATCAGGATGAAGATATATACAAGTGCCGGTGACAAGGGAACCACGAGCCTGCTGAGTGGCGAACGGATCCCAAAAAGTCACATTCAGGTGGAAGCCTATGGTGATGTGGATGAGTTGAATTCGGTCCTCGGCGCTTTGCTCTCGGCACTGACAGACAAGCAAGAAGAATGCATAGGCACCATCGATCAGATTCAGTCCGACCTGTTTCATATGGGCGCCTTACTTGCTACAGCACCCGATTCCTCTTCCGTAGATTCCCTCACCCCATTTTCGAAAGAAACCATCGAATTCCTGGAAAATGCCATCGACCAGTTGGAGGAAAAACTGCCCCCCCTGAAAGGGTTCATTCTCCCCGGCGGTCATGTGAGTGCCGCAAGGGCACATATCGCAAGAACGGTGTGTCGTCGAGCAGAAAGACATGTGGTGGGTCTGGTTGACAATCTCGACGGCGATACACCCCGGGAGCACTTCCAGACGGCCATCATCTATCTGAATAGACTCTCGGATTACCTGTTTGTCCTTGCGCGTTACTGCAACCACACCATGAATGAACCGGATCGCATATGGCAGCAATAGGCGCCTCTCTGTCCGGAAGAAAGCGTATCGGGCGGCTTACCGAAGCCGTTGCATCCGATGTCGCCCGGTTGTCCGGCATTCATGGGGAATTCTTCACATCAGGCTGAAGCCAACTTGACTCACGGGAGCCAAGACGATATGAGAATGATGGCATGCGCTTAACCTCAGGGAACGAGGTGAAATATGAACCTTGTTATGTTCGATATTGATGGCACACTGACCGCCACAACCGATATTGATGAGGGTTGCTACGTTCAGGCTGTAGAGGCCGTCCTGAACATTGATAATATCGATACCGATCTGACCCACTACACCCATGTCACAGACGAGGGCATTGCTGTAGAGATTATTGAGCGCCACAGGGGTCGGAAGGCAACCGAAAAAGAGCTGCTTGATCTGAGGCATTATTTTGTCGGCCTCATTGAAGAGCATATTCTGGACTACCCCGCCGATTTGCACCCCATTGAAGGTGCGGGGGAAATGATGGCGGATCTTTCTCGCCGGACGGACTGTGCGGTATCACTGGCAACGGGGGGGTGGCAGGAGTCGGCTATACTGAAGATCCGGGCAGCCGGTCTGGATATAGAAGACAGCCCCATGGCAACATCCAATGATGCCATATCCAGAGAAGACATCATGGCGCTCTCGGCAGAAAGAGCATGTGACAGATACAATGTGGACTGCTATGACTCGGTGGTGTATGTGGGGGATGGGATGTGGGATCTTCGTGCCGCCCATGCCATGGGATACCATTTCGTCGGGGTCGCCGAGGGCAGCCGTGCATCTCAGATGAGAAAGGAAGGGGCCAATCACATTGTCCCCGATTTTGCCAATAGAGAGGGTTTTATTGGTATTCTGGAAACCCTGTGGGCAGATCAGCCGTGATATCCGGGGTGTCTGCTCCAGACAGATACCCATATCGCTTTTCCACAGGGCCTTATCGACCCAAAGGTCTTCATGAATCGCCATTAAGGAGGACATCGTGTTAGATTTCAGCACAATGGAAAGGATCGTAGAAGGAAAAACAAAAGTCATCTATGCCAATGCCGAGGATCCCGCCACTGTCTATATGGTGTTTAAGGATGATATCACCGCCGGCGATGGGGTAAAACATGATATCCTGGAAGGCAAGGCGCTGACGGATTGGAAAACCAATCGGGATATCTTCGAGTATCTCAATCGGGTAGGCGTGCGCACCCACTATATATCCAGCCCCCAGGAAAAAGTCTCCCTGGTCAGAAAACTGGATCGGAAGATCAATCTGGAGGTCGTCTCTCGCCGGGTGGCCGCAGGCTCTATTATCGGGTGGGGTGATGTTGAGGAAGGCACCCGGTATGACCCCGTGATCACCCAGTTTCACTATAAGGATGACCCCCTCCATGATCCGATGCTGGACGATACTTACATCGACTATATTGTCCGGGAAAAAGACGGCACCGAATATGCCGAGATGCGGAAAATAAATGAAGAGGTGATGATCCATCTTGAAAAAGCGTTCGCACACTTCAAGATTCAGCTTATCGATTTCAAATTGGAATATGGCATTATTGACGGCAAGGTATTTCTCATCGATGAGATTTCCGGCGGATCCTTCCGGCTGTGGCCCTATCGCGATGAGAACCCGGATCTCGACCAACCCAATGTTCTGGGCCAATTGAATCCGGACGGGAGACTAGACAAAGACACTTATAGAATGGGTGAATCACTGGACGATGTCATCAGTAAGTTTGAAGCCATCGCCGCGATAACAGATGGATTCAAATCGATATAGCAGCAACCCGCATATGTCTGCAGGAGCGTATCGGCATCCATAGGAATCGATGTTGAAGAATTAAGTGCAAGAATGACGCCGTCCCGATATGGCCCGTCTCTCTGTTCAATACTCCCACATTGTGTTATAGTGAGTTGTTTTGTAGGCGACGTAATTGCTGGAACCAAAATAGTATTACAGGAGGGACAGGAATGTCTGCTTCAGGAAATAAATTGCGGGTTTATGACAGCATAACGGATTTGATAGCCAATCCGGAGAACCCGACACCACTGGTTAAGATCAACGACAGATTCAATCCCTACGCGGATTTTTCTATCTACCTCAAATTGGAAAGGTACAATCCCTTTGGATCCATCAAGGACAGAGTTGCCAAAGCAATGCTGGATGGCGCCAGGATCAACAGCGATCAGACACTTGTCGAACCCTCATCCGGCAACACGGGCATTGCCCTCACCGCCGTAGCCAATGCCAGGGGTATCCCCGTTGAAATAGCCGTTCCAGAAAGGATTCCGGAAGAAAAGAAGACCCTCTTGCGGTTGCTCGGGGTCAAGATTCTATGGGAAGCCGATGATGCGATGTGCCCCATTTTCCCGAACGAGGGCGCAAGGGGGCTGGTAAACGGCATCCTGGAAAGCGTAGGGGGCGAGAAATACGTCAGCCCCAATCAGTATGAAAATGAGTTGAATGTGGCAGCCCACTATAACAATACCGGTCCGGAAATATGGAACCAGACAGAAGGTGGCGTTGATTACTTCTTTGCCGGTTTCGGGACCTGCGGCACGATATCGGGCGTAGGGAAATACTTAAAAGAACAGAAACCATCGACCCAGATCATCGGTGTTGAACCGGCAGAAAGCGAGCACAACCTGCCCGGGATGAAAAGAATAACCGGTCTGAGCGACGAGTTTGTGCCGAAGATCCTTGACCGGTCCGTGATCGATCACACGATGACCGTTGAAGATGACGATGCCTATGAGACCGCCATACAATTGGCCCGAAAAACGGGCATCCTCGTCGGCCCTACCACCGGTGCTGTCCTATCGGCAGCGATGGATTATGCCAGGGATCATAAGGGACTTGCTGTTATCATCTCCCCCGACGACGCATTCAAATACAACAGTTTCTACCAGCCCTATGTAAAAGATGTCGGCAATCCTTGATGGCGTCGTAGAAAGTCTCCATCTACGGCGTTATAGCGTTTGGCCAGACGTTCGACATACGATATGTATGATACAACCAGAGCGCCTGGCCAACCACTATGCCTTGTATATGAAGATTTCTACTTAGCCATCGGCTATACTTTTTACGAGTTCATCAACCTTGATGAACTCGTAAAAAGTCAGATGTCATCATCATCTGTCATTCCCGCGAAGGCGGGACACAGAGTGAAGCGTAGCGCTCATCCAGTGTTTTCGATAGCTTCTGGACTCCCGCCTTCGCGGGAGTGACGGTATTTCGGACTTTTTACGGGACCGTCAAGATTGGCGCTAATTATAGTCGCTGGGCGTGGGGCTGTCAAACAGGGAAGAGAGGGAGTTTACCCATGGGATAGGCATAAGTAAAGGCCAAAGAACAGTGTTCAGGGTTCAGCGTTCGGGGTTCAGGGCTCAATAACAGGGACCAGGTGTCGGGTGACAATATCCTGTTGATCCTGCGTGCCGGTCCGTAGCTCGGTTTGTCCTCCGGCGCGTCTTGTCTTGCCCTGCATAGCCTTGGCGCCGCAGGGATTTCGGAAAACGATAGGGGAAAGAGCGAAGGCTGGTAAATCCTGTCAGAGATTCTGTTTGCCCTTGGTTCTTTCCTGACACCTGAAACCTATCTCACCAGGTACAAAGATCGGGAGGGATTAGATCCCGTGGAGTTTCAATAGAACAGAAAGCGAGGGATAGACGATGGCAGCAAGAATCGGTGAGGGGGGAAAGGGTCTCAGAGCTGTTCCGGGGAAGGGTGGTTTTGGCGATGGAACCGGACGGGTGAATCGCTGGGAGAAAAGCCAGGAACCACGGTTATTAGGTAAGAGCTGGCCAGAACCAGGGCGGCCATGTTTTTCAGGCCGGTGTAGGACCGTACCCGGATGTCCTCAAAATCGCAACGCTGCTTTATGAGATTATTGGTGTTGCTGGCCCATAGACTCGTAAAATAGGTTTCCACCATCTGCCACAGGAGCTGTCTGTTCTGCCGCATCGGCTCGGTCGTCAGGATCATATTCGGTTTCTTGTTAGGGAATTTCTCATCGAAACCTTTGATGAGCACCAACCATAGGGGGCGATCCGGGCATTCGGGCAATCGGACCGGTAGAAACCCATAGTGAACGAAAACATCCCTTTCCTTACCTTCGAAATCTACGAAAACTGTATCACCATAGGGTGTTTTGCATATATCGATCAGCTCGAGATTGCTTCTCATCCTTCCATTGTAAAGCAGATGGTCATCTGTCGATACCATAAGAACGTACCTGCAGGAATCGTCGCGGGTCAGTTGGGTCCGCATCTCGCGGCTGCTGAGTGATGGATACACGAGGATGCCCCGTCCACCAACGGAATTCCGGACCGTTCTGACCAAAGCCAGATCCTGGTCATCATTGAAGCCTGGCTCTTTCTTCGACCAGAGCGTCTGCGCGAGAGACGTCAACTCACCTGACGCATAGTCCCAACCGATCACATCGCACATCTCGTAGCCCTTGCCGGTACCATCGTTCAGATCGTCCAGAAACTCCATGTTCTTTGTGTGTTTCTTCAGGAGCTGAGACCGGTGAATAATCAGATGGGTATCACTGCCTATGCGATCCGATCCAAGTTGAAGAATTCTCTCGCCGATGACAGACGCGATCCCTTCTTTCGCCAGATTCCGGCTGAGTCGTTTGATCGTCGCTCTCTCCGGAATCGATTCCTCCAGGGAACGGGCAATCTTTGTCAGCCGTATCGCTCTGGCAAAGGTGATACCCCAGATCATCTCCGCTACAAATCGGCAGGTGGGCTCATCAAAAACCGAAGCAAACAGATTCTTCGAGAAGTCAATTTTTCTCTGCCGCACAGGCCTGTATCTCGGATCGAAATCGTCCATGTCTTCGGTTCCAGATTTCAGGTTTTTGGGCAATGGGAGTCGAATCGAGGCATCAGGAGCAAAGGCGCTGATAGGTCGATACGTTACTGAGGTGCAAATCCGCTTGCGTGGACATTTTTGGGCTTGACACCGAAAATCGAATATCCGAAGTTTTCAGTCCTCAGTCCTCAGTCCTCAGTCCTCAGTCCTCAGTCCTCAGTCCTCTGCCTTCTGTTGCTACCCCAGCTTCCCCGCACCTTCCAGCCCATCGGCAACGCTCTTCATGCCGAGGGACTCCAGTTTTGCCCGGGTCGGCTGACCGGTCCCAACATCCCAGCCACGCAGCGCATAGAACCGGTCCTTGACCACTTCCCATTTCTTTTTGTCCAACGGCTCGGATAGGGATCCGGGAATGGCTTCCTCAAACCAGATGGGGGCAAGTGTATCGTCATCCCGGTGTCGGTCTTCCCGCAACACCATGATGGCTCTTCTCATGTTGTAGATTCTCTCTCCTGCTTCCCATAGCTTTTCCACACTGTAGTCGATGCCGGTGACGGTGGAAAGAAGCCGGCTTTCGTAGATTCGGATATCCATTTCGGGGGGATGGAAATGCTGACCCGGTGGGCTGGCAAGTTCGCAGATGTGCAGGGCATTTTTCACGCTCTGGTGATGCTGGACCCATATGGTCTCTTTCTCGATATCCTCGTAGATATTCTGGTCCTTCCCACCGGTTGCTGCTGCAAGATAGCCGCCGGGAACCCCAAACCAATCGGCGATTTCCTTGTTGTTACCGAGGCCCATGGCCGGACCGCGGTTGTAGTCCTGGCATGAATTCATCGGATCCCGGTTATCTGTCGCCCAGTGCAGTGCCTCTCCGATGCCTTTGATGTGGTGTTTCATATTGCCCCAGGCCGGGTTAATCGTGTAGTAGACATCCATCGCCTCGGGTCCCAATGCCTCAGCGGCTCGCGCCAGCCCCTTGGAGAAGATGTTGGTTCCATCGGCGATACCCCCAAGGAATTCCTCTAGAAAAGCATGGTGAGCTTCCTGATTGCCGTATTCAGGTTCCGAACGCCCATCAAGCATTGGTATGGAGGACAAACCGACATCCTCCTTTTTCAAGACGTCCTTGCCAACCAAAGATCGAATGAACCCCATCATCCCCAAGAGCTCAAAATTATTGATCCCCAGCTTCTGGGACATGATGTTGGCATCCCAGAGGCCCTCAACGCTTTCGGGATTGTAATACCCGTACCAGCAGTCGGCACACATCTGGGCACCCTTACCGATGCCGGGGATATCGAAAACACCATGGCACTGATAGGGACACCCGTAGCATCCGGTAAGCTTGACCATATGCCTTTCTTTCAGTGTCTTCCCGAGATATGGGCTGCAATTCGGGGTTCGCCCCCATGCGATGTTGGGTCCGGCAACCCATTCACCAGCCGCTTTTCGTTCTTGAATCGCCTCCATGAATGCATCGGGTCTGGCAACATTGAGACGGCCGGTTCCCCGGGTGACAATCGCCTTGAGGTTCTTGGACCCCATAACGGCCCCATAGCCCCCGTTTCCGGCAGCACCGGATGTTTCGGTGATAATGATGGCGGTGGGGCTGAGATTTTCCCCCGCAGGCCCGATCACATGGGCACATGCCTGGGGATGATCGTTCAGCAACGCCTGCTGGGTCGCGAAGGCGTCGAGGCCCCAGAGGGCACTGGCATCCTTTATCGTTGCATCCTCATTATCTATTGCCAGATAGACCGGCGAATCGGCTTTGCCCACAACGACAATGGCATCATAGCCGGAATACTTGAGTTCTGCTGGAAACCGGCTGCCGCACCCGGAATAGGTAAACAGCTCATCCGGATACGCCTGGGGGGCGATGGATGAAATGGTTGCCCGGCTGAACGGTCCGCTGGCACCTGCAAGCGGACCATTCGAGAGAATCAGGGGATTGTCCGGGTGAAACGCGGCCACCTTCGGGCATCCGAGTTCCCAAAAGATCCGACTATTCAGCCCCACACCGCCGATGTATTTTTCCGGTTCAAAATCCGAAGTGGGTACAACGGTTACCTTCCTGTCTGTAAGATCTGCCCACAGGACCTTTCCTGCCCAGCCATATGATGCTGTCATCGTCTATCCCTCTCTTTCTGCTCCATTGAAACCGCACGGAAGGTTATCCCTCCCGATCCTTGTATATAGAGAATTAGGTGTCAGGTGTCAGTGTTCAGCGCCGCCGGCTGAAGGGCGGCCAGTTTGAACAAGCGACAAACTGAAGTGAAGAATATCGAGCAAGGAATATCGAATGTCGAAGTTTACCTTCATCATTCTGCGGTTCCTTGTTCTTCGGTTCGATATTCGCTGCTGTTTCATAAGAGGTGTCAGGACACCCCTCCATAGTCCTCACCTGTCTCTTCCGCTTATGCCTTGTGCCTTATGCCTCTTGCCTATCCCTTCTGCCCTAAATCCTTCCCGATCTCTGTATCCAGAGAATTAGGTGTCAGGTGTCAGTGTTCAGGTGTCAGGACAGCCCTCGATATCCCTTATACTGACACCTGACACCTGTAACCAATACCTGTGTCGTTCCTTCTGTAATCAGACGTGTCTCGCCTCGCAAGATTCAGCCAGAGGTGGCGTTCACTCCTTACACCTATTCCTTGCCGACCTCTGAACACTGACCTCTGACTTCTATCCCTATCCCAGCTTCCCCGCGCCTTCCAATTTATCGGCGACATCTTTCATATCCAGAGATTCCAGGATCGCTCTTTCCGGCCGACCGGTTTCGACATTCCAGCCGCGCAGTTCATAGTATCTGTCCTTAAGCGCGTCCCATTTCTCCCGATCCAGAGGCGCGGGGAGCTTTTCCGGTGCATGGACATTGATCACTTCCTTGAACATGTCATCGCAGAGGGTGTCGTCATCTTTATGGCGGTCTTCCCTCAGTACCGATATGGCTCTGCGCAGATTCCAGATTCGGTTGCCCTTTTCCCATAGGTGATCCACATCCACATCAAGGCCGGTGACGGCGGACAGACATTTACTTTCAAAGATCTGGATGTCCATCTCAGGGGGATGAAAGAACCAGCTGGGCATGCTGGGAAACTCGCATATGGGCAGGGAGTTTCTCAAGCACTGATGGTTCTGGACCCACGTGGTTTGGTGTTCCGTGTCTTCATAAATGTTCTGGTGCTTGCCTTCAGATTCACCGTCCAGATAGCCGCCGATCACATCGAAATGGTCGGCAATCGTTTTGTTTACGCCAAAGGCACTCACATAATCATGGCACGAGTTGAAGGGGTCCCGGGTATCTGTTGCCCAATGGAGGGCCTCGCCCACGCCCCGTATGTGATGGGACCGCATGCCCCAGGCGGGGTTGATGGAATTGGCAAGCTGCAAGGCCTTCGGCCCGAACTTCTCGGCACATCGCATCATGCCCGCCGATAGGGGATTGGAACCATCCGCAAGGCCGAAGAGAAACTCCTGGAGAAAATCGTGATGGGCCTGGGTGCCGCCGAATTCGGGTTCCTTGCGGTTTTCCACTGCAGGAATGGCAGAAAGGCCAAAATCTTCCTTTGTCAGTATCTTGTGCTCCTTGATGGTGCGGAAGAAAAACAACATAAATCCCACGAGCTCGAAATTGTTGAGGCCCAGTTTCTGGGATAATACATTTCCTTCCCACAGGCCCTCGATATTTTCTCCCATTTTGTCATCGCCGCAGGAATACTGGTACCAGTTGTCGTTGCACATCTGGGGACCCTTGCCCACCCCCGGCATGTCATAGACGCCGTGGCATTGAAATGGACACGCATAACAGCCCGTGAATTTGACGAGATAGTTGTCTCTCATCGCTGCTTTGGCGGTCTCGCTTTTTTGGGGGTATCGTCCCCATTCCATGTTGTTATTGCCAACCCATTCCCCGCCGGCATTCACCTGACGGATCAATGCCATAAAATCATCGGGCTTGGCTATACGAAGGGTGCCGGTGCCGTGGGTAACGATGGCTTTGAGGTTCTTTGATCCCATGACGGCGCCGTATCCTCCCTGGCCGGCCGCGCCGGAGCCCTCGGTGATCATGATGGAAATCCGGGAGAGGTTTTCGCCCGCCGGACCGGTCACGAGAATCGATGCCCGTGGATGGCGGCCCATCAGTGCATTCTGAGTCTCATACGCGTCCAGACCCCAGAGATCACCGGCATCGTTGATTTTCGCTTCCCCATCCTGGATCGAGAGGTAGGAGGGTTTGTCCGCCTTACCGACAATAACGACAGCGTCATACCCGGCATATTTGAGTTCCGAAGCAAACTTTCCGCCGAAACCCGAGTATGTGAACAGCTCCTTCGGGTAGGTCTGGGGTGCTATGGAACAAACCGTACTACGGGTAAACGGGCCGCTGGCACCGGTCAGGGGGCCGTTTGAGAGGATCAGGGGGTTGTCTGGATGAAAGGCGTCCACATCCGGGCATCCCATTTCCCAGAAGATTTTGCTGTTGAGGCCCTGGCCGCCGAGATATTTCTCCGGGTCAAAGTCCGATGTGGGAACCTCTGTTATTTTCCTATCGGAAAGGTCAACCCACAGGATCTTTCCTGCCCAACCATAAGATTGTGTCATCGTGTCTACTTATCCCCCTTTGTGGCCAGTGACAGCGATTCAAAGCCGCAGTATTCGATGCATATCGGTCCCTCGGCTCTATCCCGGCAAAGATCGCATTTGAACGCAGTCTCTTTTTCCGGGTGCATCTTTATCCTTGGTGGATCGAAGGGACAGGCCTCAATGCAATCTTTACAGCCGTCGCATTCGTCGGCAACGATGTATTTGACGCCGGTTGAGCCATCGATGCACAGGGCCTTGTCCTGATTCGGACAGGCATCGTAGCACTTTGGCTTGGCGCACTGCCGGCACACATTGAATGTGAATTCAGAAGCCAGGCGGTCTCCCACCAATTCCCCCCTGGAGAGAGATTGGCCCTGTTCACCCTCATGATAGAGAGAACACATCAGGTCACAAAGCCCACAGCCCGTACAACTCTTATCGCTATGTGCAATCCGTGCGGATACCGCAGTCTTTTCAGTTAGATTTTCTGCCATTTCTCATACACTCCTTTTGTTTGATGGTTCTATGAACGAAATCGTTTCAAGTCCGGGTACACTTTCGAACTCCTTGGTATTTTCTGTCAGCACCGCACAATTATGCACGATTGCTGTTGATGCGATAATCAGATCATGGGCGCCGATCATGTGTCCTTTCTTTGCGAGTATTGCAAACAGACCGGCATGCACTCTGGCCTCTTCGGAATCAAAGCTCAAAACAGGGACATTCGTCAGTATCGATTCGACGAAAGCAGATCGCCGCGTTCTTCTTGCATCGCTGTCAGCATAGTGCACGCCAACAAGTAATTCTGAAACAGTTATGGCGCTGATGTAAACATCGCCGTAGGTTTCCCATTTTGAAAAATCAATCGGGTCGCCGGACCGCTCAGAATAAATGAAGACATTTGTATCCAACATCAATCCCATTGGTTTTGCTCCAGTGGGATCTGTTTCCGGATATCCGCCAAATCTTCTGCAAGCGCTTTTGCATCTTTGCCGAGGGACGGAAGCTCAGCAAAAAGGTCATTCAAGTCTTTTGCTTTCAACTTGGATTCAGGGGTAACCGGAGATATTCGAGCAATGACCCTATTGCCACGCTCTAATTCCACAATCGTTCCCTGGTAAAGAACCCGGTTCAGGAGATCGGAGAATTGGCGAGCCGCCTGTGTTACGCTTATACGTTCCATCATTGCCACCTCTCGTCGAATCATATAATATGATTATCATACTCTCCATTTCCGAACAAGTAAAGGTCGATTAACTCGTAAAAAGTCAGATACATTATCTTCTGTCATTCCCGCGAAGGCGGG
>JAZFSW010000055.1:0-2478 GCA_036446375.1 Desulfobacterales bacterium
AACATGCCAATGAAATTGGCAGGATTGGCGAAATAGACCATTTATGGATGGAAACTATCTAAGTAGACGGCTGTGAGACGATTAACCATGGCAAAGTCACCACTTAACAAGAAACGATGTCTGGGAAAGATCAAAAGGCGAATTGCCCGGATGCCGCCGTTGTCCACCACGGTCACCAAAGTTATGGAAGTCTGTAACAACCCGAAAACGTCTCCCCAGGATCTGAATCGGATCATTTCTCTGGATCCGGTATTGACAGGCAAGGTTCTTCGGATGATTAATTCGGCCTACTATTCTCTTCCCAACAAGATAAATTCACTGACTAGGGCCATTGTCATGCTGGGACTACGAACGGTTGTCAACCTCGCTTCCAGCGCGGCAATTATGGAAAGCCTGGAAACCGACGAGAGCTTTCAGGCATTTTCCATGGAGGATTTCTGGACCCATTCGATCTGTGTGGGGGTCATGGCAAAACTGCTGGCTATCAGGAACGGTATTCCCGGAGCGCTGCAGGAGGAGTATTTTGTGGCCGGTCTTCTGCACGATCTGGGAAAGATACCCATCAATAGTTGCTTTCCTGAAGAATATGTAGAAGCTACTGAACTGAGCGGGCCGGATCAGGGATCGTTGCTGCAGGCTGAAACAGGGATCTTCGGACTGGATCACTGTGAGGTGGGCGAGCTCATCGCTGAAAACTGGTACCTGGGTCCGGTACTCAATGAATCGATTCGTCATCATCATGATCCGGATGCAGCCATGGAGGAGAACCGCTCGATTATCGCATCAGTTGCATTGGGGAATATATATGCTAATATGGCCCGGATAGGGTCATCAGGAGACTCTTTCACCGATAGGGACCTGGGGGATCACTTGCTCGAGCAGATGGATATGCGTTGGGATGAGCTACCGGGGTTTGATGAGAGAATTTTGAAAGAAATCGAGAAGGCCAAGGTCTTTCTTCATATCCAGGACGAGGAACCTCCCGAAGAAGAAGACGATCCGGAGAATAATCTTGAAAGTGGCCATATTGCCTGAAGGTGGT
Source organism: Desulfobacterales bacterium (assembly GCA_036446375.1). Taxonomy (GTDB): domain Bacteria; phylum Desulfobacterota; class Desulfobacteria; order Desulfobacterales; family JAZFSW01; genus JAZFSW01. The sequence goes on from JAZFSW010000055.1 coordinate 1,043, forward strand.
GTGAGAGGTTGATTCGATGAAAATGAAGTTCTGGGGGGTAAGGGGTTCTATTCCATGCCCCGGCCCCAATACTGTAAAATATGGTGGCAATACCTCCTGTATCGAATTGTGTTTCGAAGATCTCAAACGACATATCGTCATCGATGCAGGATCGGGGCTTCGAGAGCTCGGAAATGACATGATGACACGATCCACCAACGGATTGGAGTTACCGGTGGAGATTTTTGTTACCCACACCCACTGGGATCATATACAGGGCTTCCCCTTCTTTACCCCCATCTATATTCCAAAGACGGAAATCAAGATATATGGGCCGGCTACGGGTGAGCATGAAACCCTTATGGACGCCATGACCGGACAGCTGTCCTATCGCTATTTTCCCGTACGTGAGTCGGAGCTTTCAGCAAAGATTGAATATACAGAGCTGAAGGAAGGCAGATATGACCTTGGGGATGGGCTCATACTGACCACAAAGTATCTGAACCATCCGCTTCTGTGCCAGGGGTATCGCTTTACGTATCAGGACAAAACGATCTGTACTGCCTTTGACACCGAACCTTTCCTGAATCTATTCGAGATGGACCCGGATGATCCGTCCTATGATGAAGCAATGGTAAATGAGGGGCAGATGGCCGCCGATGACCTGAATCGCGGCATTGCGGAATTCGTGGCGGGGGCCGATGTGCTTATCTACGATGGGCAATACACCGAGGAGGAATACCTGGCATCGAAAGTCGGATGGGGCCATACGTCGATAGAACAAGCTGTTGCCGAAGGAAGGCGGAATGGGGTGAAGCATCTGGTTCTGTATCATCACGAACCCGTCCGAACCGACGCTGAACTTGATCAATTGACCGAGAAGTATTCCACGTCCCATGCCCCGGACGAACCTGTAATCAGTTTCGCCCAGGAAGGCATGGAGATTGAAGTGTGATTGTGTAGCGACCCGACGAACCCGGTGGCGCAGATCTGATCACCAGAAGCGCCGGTGTCTCTGTGGCTGCAAATCATTTGCTCTTTTTCTCTCGCTTTGCCTGTTTCTTTTCCTTGGCAGTTTTCAGGGGCTTCTTCTTCGTGGCTTTCTTAGCATCTCTTGTCTTTGACATAGGATTTACCTCCGGATTTCTTGCAGGAAGACGAGCAAAAGCATTGCTCCTACTTTACCATATAGTCCTGAAAATGCAACACCAAAGCGTTTCTTCTGCTGCCTTCAATGCGCTTGCCCCTGTCGACTGGAGGGGCTTGAGGAGATACCATGCACACTTCCGGATCCACCAGGGCTTCAAGGGGATATTCACACCGTTACCCGGTCTTTGTGCCTTTGTTGTGCATCGGAAATTGAGGGGCATATTCGTTTTAATGATCCCATTATCCCAATATGTTTGACAAATCATCAAAAATAGTCGATATATCAATGATCTATGCACAATTCTTGT
>JAZFSW010000056.1:0-2011 GCA_036446375.1 Desulfobacterales bacterium
AGTAGAAATCTTCATATACAAGGCATAGTGGTTGGCCAGGCGTGAAGGCATACATATCGTATGTCGAACGTCTGGCCAAACGCTATAACGCCGTAGATGGAGACTTTCTACGACGCCATCATAGTTAAGGAGCATATTGCTTGTCAATCCACGAGAGGTACTCCCCACTCCTTACCCTGTCCACCCACCCCTCGTTGTCTCGATACCACTGAATCGTCTGCCGCAGGCCGTCTTCGAAAGACGATTTCGGCGACCATCCCAACTCCTTGTTCAGCTTGCTGAAATCAATGGCGTATCGTCTGTCATGACCGGGACGGTCCTTGACAAAAGCTATCAGGTCCCGATGTCTCTTTCCGGTCATCTGATCTGTTTCATCGAGGATATCGCAGATCATGGTCACCACTTCAATATTATTCATTTCACACTGGCCGCCAACATTGTAGGTCTCGCCATGCCGACCGGCATTCATAATCGTCCAGACCGCTTCGCAATGATCCCTGACAAACAGCCAGTCCCGAACATTTCTCCCATCCCCATATATCGGCAGGGGTTTTTGCTCAAGGGCATTGAGTATCATCAGGGGGATGAGCTTTTCGGGAAAATGATAGGGACCATAATTGTTCGAGCAGTTGGATATTGTAACGGGCAGATCGTAGGTCCGTTGATAGGCCCGGACCAGGTGATCGGATGCCGCTTTTGAAGCAGAATAGGGACTACTGGGATCATACGGGGTACGTTCGGTAAAATAACCCTCCGGACCTAAAGAGCCAAAGACCTCGTCGGTACTGACATGGTGAAACAGTATTATCCGATCCTGGATTTTCCGGGCCAGTTCAAGGAGGGTGTATGTGCCGGTAATATTGGTCCTGACAAAGGCACCCGGTGCCGCAATCGATCGATCCACATGAGATTCCGCTGCAAAATGACAGATGGCATCTATCTGATAGAGCTCGGCGATGCGCTCCATTTCCTCAGAATCACAAATGTCTGCCTGCTGGAAAACGTAACGGTCCGGATGCGCCCCTTCGATTCCCGCAAGATTTTCCAGGTTCCCCGCATAGGTCAGCTTGTCCACATTGATGATCCGGCCGGAAAATTCAGATTCGGACAACAGGTAATGGATAAAATTGGACCCGATAAAACCGCATCCGCCGGTTACCATGAGGTTCTTCATAGTGTCACCATGCCGTTGAGGAAAGCATTAATTGACCGATCACAGCCCCGCTGTGCTGGAATCTGAGTAGACTTCATACCCCATAACGTTTTATCCTAAAAGCATTTTCTTGCATTTCTACCGCTGATCCACCGGTCGACGGTCATCGTCCACCCCCCACCACCGTGACACACACAGAACCGCAGGAAACGCGCCAAGGGTTCCATCTCAAAGAAATCTATTGAAATCATTGACTTAAAAATGATATGGACGATCTTTAGTTTGGATTGTCACCAACTGATCGCCCGGATCGTTACCGTTTATCCCCACTTCCGTGAGCCTTTGTCAGGATAGAGACCATGACAGACAGCACCCAGCAACAGACACTTCTCAGGCAACTCCCCGGGGTGGATCGTATCCGGGGATTGGTTGAAGCGGATCCGGCGCTGCACTCGGTGCCGGCACCCCTGCTGGTCCGGTCCATTCGAAAAGTGATTGAAGACCTTCGATCCGCCATTTTAGCCAGTGATGGAACCGTCACGGAGCAGGACCTTACCGATTCAAGAATCAGAGCTGCGGTCAACGACAGGATAGAAACGGCGATGGCGCTGAAACTAAAGCCAACCATTAACGCCACCGGCGTTGTGATCCATACCAATCTCGGCCGATCACGCCTGGCAGCGGTCGCGGTGGAAAACCTTGTCACCATCGCAAGCAAACATTCCAACCTGGAATTTGATCTTTCAACGGGGAAACGGGGATCAAGATACGACAGTGTCGAGGATCTCTTGTGTGAGATCAGCGGCGCTGAATCGGCCATGGTGGTTAACAACAACGCCGGCGCCGTCCTCCTTTGCC
>JAZFSW010000057.1:0-2677 GCA_036446375.1 Desulfobacterales bacterium
CGAAACGAGCCGCGCAACCGCAACCGTCGGACGGATACCTAATATGTGCTGATTTATGGGGGGAAGCTATGGCAGAAAAAACGGGTGGTGGGAAAAAAGAAAAGATACCGAGACAGTCCATGCCTGAACAGGCAGCGGCAGAAAGGGCCAGGAATTTCCTTGAAGTCCCGCTTGGATACAGTCCGGAAACAGCAAAAATCGAGGCAGAGCGGTGTTTGCAGTGCAAGAAACCGGGTTGTGTTGCCGGGTGCCCCGTTGCGGTGGACATCCCCGGATTCATTCGCCACATAAGAGAAGGTGAATTCACCGATGCCATCCGGAATCTATGGGGAAAGAACAGCCTTCCTGCCGTTTGCGGGAGGGTGTGTCCTCAGGAAGTACAATGTGAAGCCCTATGTATCGTTGGCAAGAAAGGGGATCCTGTTGCCATCGGCAATCTGGAACGATTTGCTGCCGATTATGAGCGGACCCAGGGGACCGGTATGCTGCCTACCAAAACGGAGGCGACCGGAAAGCGCGTGGCGGTTGTCGGATCCGGACCCTCAGGTTTGACCGTGGCCGGGGATCTTATCCTCAAGGGACATGATGTAACGATTCTTGAGGCGTTTCATAAACCCGGCGGCGTTCTGGTATACGGCATACCGGAATTCAGGCTTCCCAAAGAGATTGTTTTTTCCGAAGTGGCTTTCCTGGAGCGTCTGGGTGTGAAACTTGAGTGCAATAGCGTTGTGGGAAGAACGGTATCGGTTGATGATCTTTTTGAGCAGGGGTATGATGCGGTCTATATCGGTGTGGGTGCAGGGCTTCCACGATTCCTCAACATTCCCGGTGAGAATCTTGTCGGCGTACTATCGGCAAACGAATACCTGACCCGTGCAAACCTGATGAAAGCCTACCTTTACCCCAAAGTAGATACCCCGATTCCCCGGGGGAAGAATGTGGCCGTTTTCGGGGCAGGAAATGTGGCTATGGATTCCGCTCGAACCGCCATGCGACTGGGTGCCGAGAAGGTTCGTATTGTTTACAGACGGTCAAGGGAAGAGATGCCTGCCAGGATCGAAGAGATCCACCATGCTGAAGAGGAAGGCATTGAGTTTTATCTGCTGACCAATCCCACACGATTCATCGGCAACGAAAAGGGACGATTGACCGGGATGGAATGCCTGAAAATGGAACTGGGCGAGCCGGATGACTCCGGCAGGCGAAGACCGGTTGCCATGGATGGGTCTGAATTTGAACTGCATTGCGATCTGGCGATTATCGCCGTAGGAGCGGGAGCAAATCCCCTGTTGACCGGGTCCACCGATGGATTGGAAACGAATCAATGGGGCTATATCCAGGCGGATCCTGAAACAGGAAAGACCTGCAAGAAAGGGGTATGGGCCGGCGGTGACATCGTCACGGGTCAGGCGACGGTTATCCTGGCTATGGGTGCGGGAAGAATTGCCGCAGATTCTATTCACGACTACTTGACATGGGGCTGGTAGCGCAAAGCGCGTAGAGCATGGCGCCATGCGCTATGCGATCTACCGGTGGGGAGGCAGTTGGATGGCGAAGATCGGTATTATCGGTGGCTCCGGATTGGATGATCCGGGGATTATTCGGGACGCGAAGGACATAGAGGTGGATACGATCTACGGCCCGCCATCATCACCCCTAACGGTGGGTCAGATAGAAGGGGTGGCGGTGGTGCTCCTTGCCCGGCATGGAAAAAACCATCAGCATAGCCCCACACAGGTGAACAATCAGGCCAATATTACCGCTTTGAAAGACCAGCATGTCACCCATATCATTGCAACCACTGCTTGCGGCAGCTTGCGCCATGAGATCGAACGGGGTGATTTTATCGTGCTGGACCAGTTCATTGATTTTACCCGGCACAGAAAGATTACCTTTCATGCTTCCTTTGAAGACGGCGCTGTGCACACGGCCATCGCCGACCCCTTTGATCCTCACCTGCGACAAATGCTGGATGAAACATCAACCGGTCTGGGCTACAAGACCCATAGCACCGGCACGGTGGTGACCATTGAAGGTCCGCGGTTTTCCACAAGGGCCGAATCGAAGATGTTTCGGATATGGGGTGCCGATGTGATCAACATGTCTGTTGCACCCGAGGCGATTCTTGCCAATGAGGCAGAGATTCCCTATGCAGCGGTTGCCATGTCAACGGATTATGATAGCTGGAAAGAAGATGAAGAACCCGTCTCATGGGATGAAATCCTCGAGGTATTCAACAAGAATGCAGACCGGGTCAAACAATTGCTGATCCAGGTAATTCCCAGAATTGGATAAAGGGAACCCATTCGCCTTCAAGCGTTCTATCGCTTCAAGTGCAATCGGATTTAGCCCACCAAAAACTCGAAGGCAAAGATTTGTAAAGAAAGAACAGGCCAAGGCTGAAAGACAGGCGCACACTCTGGCAGAGTGTGTTGCGAAATGCCAAAACCGATTATGGTTCTTTCTTAACAACTCCTAACCTTCTCAGACAGTTTGTTGTATTAAATCCGATCACACTTGGCGCTCATGCGGGAATAGGCCATCTGGAACCCCAAGCAGATACACGGGAAGGAGTTATGATGAATCTGAAAGATGCGATAAGAACGGTACCGAATTGGCCCATTGATGGGGTCATGTTTAGAGATATCACCACCTTGCTTCAGGATCCCGAGGCGTT
>JAZFSW010000058.1:0-3196 GCA_036446375.1 Desulfobacterales bacterium
CTGTTATGTTCGATTGCCAATTGAATAGTGGGCCTGGGTGTTGATATAGTGCCCGGAATACATCGAGACCTTTGAATTTCTCCTCACAGCAGATCTGCCGAATTGTAATATCAGTAGGTTACAATTCCAATTCTTTCAAAATGCGCTGTTTTTCAAATGTCTCATATCATAGAATTATTTGACTGACACATGACTGAATCCATGATCCACCGGTCACGCATTGGGATTCTGAAACAGAAAAAGGAGATCTGAACATGGCTGATACGTATGACTGGCTTTTTCAAGAGCGCGCTATTGGCTCCAAGACCGCGCCGAACCTTCTTGTACTCCACCCTCTTGAGCGCTCAGATGGAACACCGGAGGGCAAGCCGCGGGAATCGGCCTTTGACTGGTATCGTCAGTTGGCCGAAGGCCACTGGGGTATACTATTCGTGGAATGCACGACATGCTCGGATGATCCGGCCGAAAGGGGCCACTCACCCGACGGCTTCCTGATGACCGAGAGCAATCTACCGGAATTCAAGAGAATGGTGGCGGAAATTAAGGAGATCAGTCCGGAAACGGTTCTGATGATACAGCTCAGCACCGGTTCCCCCGGCAATGATCATGTGGGAAATGACAATTTCATGCGTCTTCCTGCCTCGGTAATCAGCCGTGCCCAGGAGAATATGGTAACAGGCAGCGTTCTGGCAGCAGAGGCCGGTTTCGACGGGATGGATTTTAAGCTCTGCCACGGACATCTTACCTATCAGCTCCTGCTTGAAGCAAATAAGCGGCAGGATGAATGGGGAGGGGAAACACTGCGAGAGCGCGCACGGTTTACGATAGAGGTCGTGCGAGGGATCCGGGAGGAACTTGCCCACAGGGAAAAGGAAGATTTCATCATCGGCGCGCGGGTCTCTGACCCGAGCTTGGCAAACCTGAGGGATATCGTTGAGGTGCTGGACAAGGACCTCCGCATGGACTTTATAAGCGTTTCTCACTCTCCGGATGTTTTCAACGCGGACGCTATCTCCGCTCTTACCCAGGCGGTCAAGATGATGGAGCCCCGGGCGGCCATCATGCAAGCGGCCTTCTCATCCTATCTGGCCGGCAAAGGTGACGCTGTCGAGAAAATGAGACAGGCCCTTGAATCCAGATTGGCACCGGATTTCGTGGGCTTCGGCCGGCAGGCCATTGCCGACCCCCTGACACCCCTGAAACTCAGGAAAGGGCTGCTGGACGTGATCAACTGGTGTAAACGGTGTAACAGCTGTTTCAGGCTGAAACAGTGCAAACACTATGGCGACAATGAGTCCGGATCATAATTGATGAACTCGTAAAAAGTCAGATATCATCAACTTCTGTCATTCCCGCGAAGGCGGGACACAGAGTGACACGTAGTGAAGCGTAGCGCTAACCGTAGCGCTCATCCAGTGTTTTCAATAGGTTCTGGACTCCCGCCTTCGCGGGAGTGACGGTATTTCGGACTTTCTACGACGCCATCATAATTGGTAGATTGACAATACCATGAGCCTGGTAAGACTGCACAATATCTCCCGCTCCTTTGGCCGTGTGCCCGTTCTGCGGAAAGTGTTCTTTCGTTTGAGCAAAGGTGACCGGGTGGGACTCATCGGCAAAAACGGTGTCGGGAAGACCACGCTCCTAAGGCTGATCCTCGGTCAGGACGATCCGGATGGCGGAACCGTTGATATCGACAAGGGACTCACCATCGGGTATTTTTCGCAGTTTTCCGAACTCAGCGATAGTGCCACAATAAGCGATATTCTGGAGGGCCTTTTTTCAGACATCCATCTCATCAAAGAGGAGTTGTCGACCATTGAGAAAGCGCTCTCTAACGCACCGGCTGAAAAGCAGATCGGCGGCCTGCTGAAACGCCAGTCATCGCTCTTTGAAACCATGGAACGGCTCGAAGGATGGACCTATCGGAATCGCATCGACACCGTGCTCACCAAGCTGGGCTTTAGTGCTGCGGACCGCATAAAGCCGGTCGGCCAATTGTCCGGGGGGTGGCGCAACCGAGCCGCCCTGGCAAAGATTCTCCTCGAAGCACCGGATATCCTCCTGATGGATGAGCCGACCAATTTCCTGGACACCGACGGCCTTGCCTGGCTTGAAAAGTGGCTCAAACAGATCCCGGGCGCCCTGATTGTCGTTTCTCATGATCGCCATTTCCTGGACAATGTCGTTGGCCGGATCATAGAAATCGAGAATCATCAGTTTCAGGAATACAAAGGAAACTTCACACAATACATTCGGGAAAAGAAGCTGCGGTTGAAAACACTGGGGCGGCAATTCGTCTTTGAAAAAGAGCTGTTGATATTCGAAGAAGCGGCCATCGCCAGTCGGCGGGAAGCGGCACAAAACCCGGATAAGGCCTTGAAAAGAAAACTGGCAAATGTCAAAAAGCAGATTGAACCGAAGCCCTCGGATAGAATTATCACCACAATCTATGACAGACTCCAGGTGGCCAATAAGCTCTGCACGGTGGATAACATTTCGAAATCTCATCCGGGACAAACGATCTTTGAATCACTTTCTTTTATGATACATCGCGGTGATCGGATTGCGGTGATCGGTCCCAACGGATGCGGGAAAACAACCCTGATACGTGTGCTAACGGAAGACCACACGCCGGATACCGGGTCTGTGACCTGGCATAGGGGTGACGGCTATGCCTACTATAACCGGATTCTGGACACCCTGGATCTGGATGATACCGTAACCCATGCCGTCAACTTCCTCGGACTGGGAAATCGGGCACCCCGGAAGCACGTCAACCGCTTCCTGTCGCTCTTCCAATTCTCCGCAATGGACCTAAAACAGCGTATCGGGGCTCTCTCGGGCGGGCAGCGCGCCAGGGTGGCGCTGGCAATGGCCCTGCTTTCCGGTGCGGGTGTTGTCATCCTCGATGAACCGACCAATCATCTCGACATCACCAGTACGCAGGTGATGGAGCGCGCGCTCATTAACTTTCCCGGCGCGGTTCTCGTTGTCAGTCACGACCGGTTCTTTATCGACAAAGTAGCCACGCGCCTTCTGGTCTTTACGGATCCCGGCAAGGTTGAGGAAGTCTCAGGCAATTGGACATTGTGGCAGGCAAGTATGGAAACTGATGATTGAGTCACGCCCTCGAGGTAGGCCCGTGGATATCGACAAAATACCGATCACACAGATGTCGGAGGATTTGAAGGGG
>JAZFSW010000059.1:0-2206 GCA_036446375.1 Desulfobacterales bacterium
GGCGAGATACAGCGCCTCGTGGTGGCAAGGGCCATGCTCGGTTATTCATCTGCAGATCTGATGTGATAGCATCTTCCGGGAACGATCTGTGGACTGGGCATAGACACACGATATTCAAGACTTGCAGCAAACGCTCTGGTACTAAGGCTATAAAAGTCAGGTTTGTCTTATTCCACAAACGCCTTTCCGTAACGGACCCTCCTTTTTAAAGCTTGCCGCGATCACCTCTGATTATTGTAACATCTTTCCGGTTATTCGCAGGATCGGATTGGATTGGGAAATAGCTATGCTGGTTGCACCACCGTTGACAACAGACATGCTGATCGTGCTGTTGACACTGGTTCTGGTTATCACTCTCTTTGTTCTTGAGTGGGTAAGGGTGGATGTTGTTGGCCTGATCGTGATGACCCTCCTCCCGCTTACCGGTGTGATCACGGCCGATGATGCGATAAGCGGCCTGAGTTCCAACGCTGTGGTCGCCATTATCGCCGTAATGATTATTGGGGCGGGTCTGAAAAAATCCGGTATCATTGGTGACCTCTCCCATCACATCGTCAGACTGGCCGGCGAAACCGAATCTCGCATCATGATCTTCCTGACAGGTTCGGTGGCCATCATTTCAAGTTTCATGCAGAATATAGGCGCGGTCGCATTGTTTCTGCCCGTAGCAACGCGAATCAGTAAACAGCTGAATCTGCCCGCGTCCCGGATCCTGATGCCCATGGGCTTTGCCGGAATTGTGGGTGGCTGCCTGTCACTGGTGGGCTCCAGTCCCCTGATCCTGCTAAATGATCTCATGGGATCGTGGTGGATACACAATGCAGCATCCGTGGCGGGGAAAGCCTTTGAGCCCTTTGGCCTGTTCGATGTAACACCGGTGGGCATTGCCTTGGGCATGGGAGGTTTCCTGTATTTTGTCCTTCTAAGAGAATACGTTTTGCCATCCACCAAGGACCAGGAAAGAGCGGGTTTCATGAGCTCATATCTGGATGACATCTATGGGAAGCGCGTCGGAAAGATATTTGAATTGGTTGTTCCGGAAGACTTTACCATAACAAGCCTGGAAGAGCTAAAGCTGAGGCCGCTATATCATACCACCATTGCCTCCATCGCAAAGGACAACTGCCAGCGAATATCGCTGGCCCCCGCACGAACAGAGATGCTCCGACCCGGGGATGTGGTGGGATTGGTCAGTACCGATGAGCATATCCAGCAATTGGCAAAGGACCTGGGCTGGATCATCAAGGAAGACCTGGAAGTCTTCAGAGAGGACCTGTCACCTGAAAATGCCGGAATTGTGGAGGCGGTCGTAACACCCCATTCCGAACTGGCCGGCAAGAGCATGCGGGAAATTCACTTCCGGTCACGATATCAGGTCAGCCCCCTGGCGATTTTCAGAGATAACGATGTTCATCTATCCGATATCTCGTATATGAAACTGCAACACGGGGATGCACTCCTGTTTCACGGCCAGTGGACAAAATTCCCCCTCATGAAAGACAAACTACATCTGGTCTTTACTGAAGATATCCCCGGTGAAATCACGCATCCTGAAAAAGCAAAATATGCGATCGGTTGCCTGTGCATTTCTCTGGCGATGGTTCTGGGGCTCAAGATTAAACTCTGCATCGCCTTCCTCACCGGAGCCGTTGGCATCATACTGTCCAAAGTGCTCACCGCCGATGAAGCGTATAAGTCGGTTGACTGGATGACAATCTTCCTTCTAAGCGGCTTGATACCCCTGGGCATCGCTTTTGAAAAAACCGGTGCATCCCAGTATATTGTCATCTTACTGATGAATGCCGTTGGTGGCACGATGTCACCATTGACATTGATGATCCTGATCATTGCTCTCACCACGTTTTTCACGCTTGTCGTTTCCAATGTGGGCGCAGCGGTGCTTCTGGTGCCTCTGGCCATGAATATGGCTATACATGTGGGTGCAGATCCCCGTATCGCCGCTTTGCTGGTAGGTATCAGCGCCTCAAACACGTTCATCCTGCCAACGCACCAGGTTAATGCCCTGATCATGCGCCCCGGAGGGTACAGTGCCATGGACTATGTCAGGGCAGGTACAGGGATGACGGCGATATTTGCGGCCGTGACGCTGGGAATGCTGTATTATGTTTATCCGCTATTCGGCCTGCTATCCATATGAACGCACATTCCTATCGTCGACGCCTCCTTGGCGCATTCCCTTTCCTAA
>JAZFSW010000060.1:0-6588 GCA_036446375.1 Desulfobacterales bacterium
CGATCGGGCAGAGCCAGAAGATCTCGGTGATGGAAGCCCTGCGGCTCTATACAACAGCGGCGGCTTACCAGGCCTTCGATGAGGATACGCTGGGTTCTCTGGAGGCAGGTAAGCTGGCGGATATGGTCATTCTCGGGGAAGACATCCTATCGGTTCCCACAGAACAGATCATCGATATTCCCATCGAAATGACCATTGTCGGGGGAAAGGTGATCCATCAGGTGTCCTAATAGCGATTGAGCCTTGCACAGGGGCTATATCAACTCTTCGGAAAAGTCGTCAACCCCGAGCCACTTCTCATCCGGTCCGACCAGTGCAAAATGCCCCGGCGGGGTGCGCGTGCCATCCGGCATTTCGGAGGTGCCGACGCCGAGATATATGCCATCGGCCAGTTTCCGGATTTCGTCCACAAGCTTGTTCTCCTTGCCATCGGCAATGAACCGGTGCCGGTAGGCGCCGTAATACATCATCAGGGCAGGCTTGCCATCGATGAGAGATGTCCCCATCTCGGTGGAAAAGCGCATGTATCGTTCGACATTGCCGCCCGGGCGCCGCCAGCGGTTGTAGCCATCACCCTTGCTGTGACTGAGGGGCGAGTAGGCCTTTCCCAGCCAGTAGCCCAGGGGGCCGTCTTCATTGTACATGTGTTTGGCGGTTGCCTTCTGTGCTTCCTCATCGCCGGCATTGGGGACCAACCCCTTGTATTCACCGCACAGCTCGGTCATTTCCACTGCCGGACACTCTCCCCACAGTTCCAGCACTTCGTCTCGTGTGAGTGCCATGACCTTTTCCTCGGTCCAGTCTTCTTCTGTCTTCAGCTTTGCTACGGCCATTTCAACCTCCTGTTTTCCCTTGGATTTCCATCCAATGTGTAGAAAGATTATTGGGCGTTTTGAGGGTCTGTTTCTTGATTATCCCTAGAGCTTGCATGGTTTTTCATTAGCGGCCAATCGAGTCTTGATTCGTTTGTGATTATACGTGACTTCTCAGACAAGTCAAGCAGCATCCCGACGTTACATCCCGACAGTATCATCGACGCAATATCTGTAACTGATGTAGGTCACAATGAGTTGTTTTCGATTGACAGGCAGTCTTTCTCAAAAGCAGGAATCAACACCTGAAACCATACAGTCATAGGTTTTCAGTTGATTTTCACCAGCGCCAATTCAGTCACCTATAGGAAGAATACCCGCAGAAATTATCTTGACAAACCGATTGCCAATGTGTACCGTTTTGGTATACATACGACTACAAGGGAGGAAAGAAATGGCAAAAACGGCAATGACACACGCGAGACTTACGCCCGAGATCAAAGAAGAAGCTGAGGCGATTCTCAAAGAGCTGGGGATATCCATTTCTACTGCCTATGAGATGTTCTATCGGCAGATCATTTCCCATCAAGGCATCCCGTTTGACCTGCGTCTGCCAAATAAAGATACGATTGTAGCAATGAAGGACGCTAGGAACGGTAAGGGGAAAAGATACGATGGTGTGAGAGAAATGTTTGAAGATCTGAAAGTCTGATGCTACCGATCCGACCGACATCCAGGTTCAAGAAAGATCTGAAAAGGGCCGCGAAGCAGAGTCGAAATCTAAAGAAACTGCAACAGGTTCTTGAAACATTATCCATTCCTGCACCCTTGGCTTCCAAATACAACGATCATAAGCTGAAAGGCGAATGGATAGATTTTCGGGAATGCCATATTGAACCTGACTGGCTACTGATCTATACGATATCAGATTTCGAACTCAGACCGGTTCGCCTTGGAACGCATTCTGAATTGTTTGATTAGAGGATCAGGATAGTTCTGATATCTTAGTGTCCCCATCGGGGATGGGTGATGCCTCTCGCCTTCAGGTGAAGTGCAAGTCAGCGATATGACCGAATTTCATGAGCCTGCAAGAATGGGGTTCATTTCTTTGCCTCTGGTCCGCTTCAGCCAATCGACGAACCCACCGATTTTCAGACGACAGTCGTTCAGTGGCCTTCAATGTGAAACTCAGTTACCCCTAAGCCGGACACACCATAATGAGAAGAAGAGGAGATAATTATGCCAGACCAAACATCAACGGATAAAGAGAAAGGTGGCGTCTGTGTTAGCCTTGGTGAGGATCGATCGACGGAACTTGCTGTGGTGGGGGGAAAGGGTGCCAGTCTGGGGCGGCTGGTTAAGGCAGGTTTTCCTGTTCCGTCCGGGTTTGTGGTCACCACGGATGGGTATGGGTCATGTCTTCGTGCAAATGATCTTGAGGGAAAGATCGAGAAGATTCTAGGCTCCCTTGACTACGAGAACCTCGATGCGCTGGAGGAGGAGACAGGGAAGATAAGGGACGCGATCCTCGGTTGTGAGTTCCCCGATGGTCTGGCCGGTGAGCTTGTGACAGCGTATGGGAAACTTGGGGATGGGCCGTATGTGGCGGTTCGTTCCTCCGGGACGGCAGAGGATCTGGAGGGTGCGTCCTTTGCCGGGCAATACGACACGTATCTTGATATCAGAGGCGATGAGGCGCTGCTTGACGCGGTGCGGCGGTGCTGGGCATCGATGTGGACCGCAAGGGTGGTTGCCTATCGCCAGAGCAAGGGATTTGGCCACAGCGATATCGGCATCGCTGTTGTGGTCCAGACGATGGTCGAGGCGGATGTTGCCGGGGTGATGTTTGTCGGAAACCCCATGAATGCCAGGGCCGATGAAATTGTGATTAACGCAAGCTGGGGACTCGGTGAGGCGGTGGTGTCCGGCAGTGTCACACCGGATGAATACATCGTTGGTCGGGACACGCTGAAGGTCAAAGTTCGCACCCTGGGATCAAAGGAGGTCCGGGTGGTTCGAGATCCCAAGGCAGGTAGCGGCACGGCTGAAGAACCCGTGCCAGCTACCCTCCAGGGCCAGCATACGCTTTCCGATGAACAGCTGGGTGAGCTTGCGGATCTGGGGCGGCGGGTCAATGCGTATTGTGACGGGCTTCCCCAGGATACTGAGTGGGCGCTTGCCGACGGTTCCTTCTTTTTGCTCCAGTCCCGCCCTGTGACCGGTGTGGCATTTACTTGGGAAGAAGACCTTGACCTGTGGCCGTCCATCCCGGAAGAAGAAGACGCCATCTGGACCCGGGCGGCTGCAGACGAGTGGTGGACGGGGGCCATCACCCCCCTGATGTGGTCGATCCGAGGCTACTGGGTCCACAATGGGGCCGCGAGCAACTACAAGCCCTTCGGCATTGGCGATCTTGCTGAGATGCGCTGGATGAAGTATCGGCAGGGCACATTCTACTACAACACACGAGTAGACACCCTCATGGCTGAATACTGCCTTCCGCCGAGTCTTCGGGCACCGATGCTCACCAAGCTTCACCCGTCGCAGATGGACCAGGCAATGAATGCGCCGTTCGATCTGTGGCGAAGCCTGAAGTTTTTCGCAAATATCGAACTAAACATGCCTGAAATGAGTGGTGTAACTTCCATCGATGGCAAGATTGCCATGGAACGCATCATGCGCAAAGGCGGGACAGGCTACGACCAGAGACGTGAGATGGTGAAGAAAATGTATCCCGGCAAAGAGGAGCTGCAGGCCCTGGGAGACGATGAGCTGAAACAGAGAATTGATGCCGTATTTCCCGGGGTCACCGTGAGGGAAAAGGATCGCGTTGCTCCGAAAGTGAAAGAGGGTGCGGCACCGAGACGAGGCGGAGGTTGGGGCGCATTCTTCTTTTACGGCCCGGTAATCCAGGCTATCCTTGAAGGCGTGGTGCAGTACTGGTATGACGGCGATAATCCAAACGCATTTGCAGAAGTGATCAGCGGCCTTTCAGAGCGTACCCAGCAGTTTCATGATGACTACGATTTCTGGGAACTTGCCGATACGATCCGGCAGTCCGAGAAACTTGGCGCCCTGATTAAGGCCTTCGAAGGAGCGGCATTCTTCGAAGAACTCAAGAATCACGAGGAAGGGCGCGCGTTTCTTTCCCGGTACGATAAATTCTTGGAGATGAACTTCTACCGGGGTCATGCGGATCGGGACATCTACTATGCACGTCGTATCGAGGATCCGAATCTCGATTACGCGGCATTGCGCTTGATGACCACCGCAGAAGACCTGGAATCTCCGGAAGAAAGAGAAGAAAAGCTGGTAGCGCGGCGCAAAGCGGCAACTGCTGATGTGATCGAGAATCTTGCCGCGCAGCCAATGGGCGATGTGAAGGTAGAGGTCTTCAGATTCTTGCAGGGATACTGCCTGAAGATATTCATGTCCCGTGACGATGGTCGCTCGATGGGAGATGCGATGACCTACCGCAAGAAGCTGATGCTCCAGGAACTCGGGCGAAGAACGGTGGATCGCGGTCTTTTGGAGGGTGAGGATGATTTTTACTTTCTTTCCATATATGAGCTTTGCGAACTGCTTGAGGGAACCGAACCGCCTGCCCTTGCCAGGGCAAAGACCGCTGCCCGCAGGAAAGGCTTCGAAGGCTTCCTCTCCCACGAAGAGGATCCGCCGATGTTTCTCAAGGGCGATATGCCGATGGCACTTGATCTGCCGACCGACGGCGATGGCGTGCTAAGGGGTGTTGGAACCAGTCCCGGATTGGTGACCGGACGGGCCCGAATCGTTCCCACCCAGAAGGACATCGGCCGCCTGGAGCAAGGCGATATCCTCATCTGTCACG
This sequence comes from Desulfobacterales bacterium, assembly GCA_036446375.1. GTDB lineage: Bacteria > Desulfobacterota > Desulfobacteria > Desulfobacterales > JAZFSW01 > JAZFSW01. Next base: position 4,660 of record JAZFSW010000060.1, read on the forward strand.
GCACGGATCCGGGCTGGACGTCGGCCTTCAGTATCGTCAACGGTGTGGTGGCGCAGACCGGGGGTATGCTCGGCCACTTCTCGTGTCTTTCCCGGGAGTACGGTATACCGGCGATATCCCTACCCAACGCCATGAAGCTCATCGAAGATGGATCCATCATTACGATGAACGGCGGCAATGGCGAGGTCCGGTTGGCGTCCGAATAGGCGAAGGAAGCCTTCCAAATAAACATACCAGATCCAAGGAGTTGACTATGCCTGGACTTGAGCTAACCGATCAGGAGAAAGCAGCGTTCCATCAGGACATTACCCGAAACCGGACGCTGGACTATTTTTATGTCTTTGACAACAATCCCCTGCAATTTATCTACAGGGACAAACTGATTCCCGGTGAGTTGACGGACCTGGAAGAGCGCAATAAGACCATAACGGAAACATTGTGGCTGGATTCATACCACCAGGAACTTGTATGCAATGTCATCTATGGCTATTTTTATCGAGGGCGGATACTTCAGATGCCGTTGCAGATCCATCAGGTGGGTGCTGGAATGTTCAGTGCACCTGAGGCGGATACCAGCCGGGTCTATGCCAGCGCGGACGGGTTGCGGGCGAACTTCGATGCATGGATGGAAAGCACGGGATGGAAGCTGGTCGAAGACATGCGCAAGCAGCCGGCGATGGCTTCCTGGCAGAGCCTTCTGGGCGTGCCGGATCGGACCAATCGAATTGTTTCGCTCATGCCGGTTGGCAACCAGGTGGTGATGGAACTCATCTGCACCTGGACTGAAGAAGGTGTTCTGCAAGAGAGCGCCTGGGTAGTGGTCCTGATTTACGATGTGGACGGTACTGTTCTGCAGGATCGCAGCTACATTGATATGGGCAACTGGCCGTCCGCAAACCTGAGGAGGGCGCAGGCGAGAGCAAAAGCACCCAAAAAGGACCGACCGAAAACCACAGCACCAAAGGATCGGCCGGAAACGACCGGTGTGATGGATGGATTTTATGAATACAACAGGGGCCTGCAAATAGAGGTGAATCCAACCGATCTGGAGAAACGAAACCTGGGGATTATCGAAGGTGCCTGGGCGGATGCCCAGAATGACGGTCTCGATAGCAAGGTTTTTCATCCGGACCGGTTCAGGATGCAGTTACCCCTGCAGAAATGTTCCTACAACCTGGACGTTTCAAGAGATGTCGAGGACATCGTTAAGGTAGCGGCGCCGGACAGAAAGATCCGTGTGGGCATGACCTTTGCCAAAGGGAACCAGGTAGTGGCAGAGGGCGTTGTTTTATGGAACAAGGACGGTGTCGCCACGGAAACGCCGTTCATATCGTTTCTTGTGCTGGACAAGGATGGCCTGATTATTCGCGAAAGGCGATATCCTGCGATGGATAACTGGCCGGGAGCCGAAAGGGTGATGGCGCGACTCGGTCTGTAGATACTAGACGGCTTGGTTCCACACCTTTCGACGCCTGACTGTATAGTGTTGTCGCGATGCGTAGTGTGTAATCATCTATCGTTCGCCGTCTTCCTCCAACTGCCGCAGTACTTCTTCTAGAACCGGGAGCCTTTGCTTGTCCTTTGCATCACTTGAGTTTCTCTTGAGCTCAACCAACATTCTGAGATCGAGAATACGGATCCTATGACTCCTGAACTCGATTTCTATCGCGTGTTCCATCAGATCCTCATAGGTGTTTCCACCCTCAATGACAGCCAGAACATCCAGCGGTCCCAGCCGTGTCGTAAAAAGAGAGTGGCCCATCCCTGAGAAGTCGTTCTCCTTTGGCTCTATCACTTTCTCATCCGGGCGACGGTGGTATGCATCAATCGATTTGAGAAATACAAGCAGTTTGGCTATGTTTTCGGAAGATCGGTTATGCACAATATCCACATCCATCGTCGTGATTGGTGCCCCCTGCACAACGGCGG
>JAZFSW010000061.1:0-3304 GCA_036446375.1 Desulfobacterales bacterium
CCACAACAGCCGATTCCGATACATCTTCACATCGGTTGATGACCGATGCCACTTCTTTCGGGGAGATGTTTTCACCACCGGAGATGATGATATGTTTGATACGATCGGTAAGATAGTAGTATCCGTCCCCATCCACATGGCCAAGATCACCGGTACGGAACCAGCCGTTTACAAAAGTTGCCTCGGTTGCTTCGGGATTACCCCAATACCCCGGTGTAATCGAAGCGCCTTTAAGCCAGAGCTCACCGGTCTTACCGGCAACACCTTCTTCAAGGGTATCCGGATTAACGATCCGGACCTGAAGACCGGGTAGCGGCAAACCGATAGAACCGGGTTTCCTCTCACCCCGGAGCGGATTTGAAAAGTTCATGCCGGTTTCAGACATTCCTTCCCGCTCCACGGGCGCCTTTCCGAACAGGTGTTCAATTGTTTCAAAATCTTTGGGCAGCATCGGCGCCGACCCCGATGCCCACAGACGCACATCGCTAAAATCCAATGGTCTGTCAGCCACGGCAGCAATCAACTTCTGATACATGGCGGGAACAGCCATAAAGACAGTACATCTATATCTGCTTTGGCCCTTGGCCAGCAATTCAATGACCGGGTCAGCGTAAAATCCATCCATCATCACCACATGGGAGCCGGCCAGCAGCGCGGTGTGAAGTGCAAAACAGAGCCCGTGCACATGAAAAAGCGGCAGGGCATGACAGAGAACATCTCTATCGGTGATGTCCCAGATTCTGATGATGTTTTCCGCATCATGGATAAGGTTCTTCTGGGTGAGGACGGCACCTTTGGGTTTTCCGGTGGTTCCCGATGTATAGATAATCAGCCCCGGATCATTGGATGCAATATCGCCTTCGGCAAACCGGTCTGAAAACGATCTGAAAAAAGAAAGATCCTGGTAAGGGGTATCCGTGGACACTTCCACAAGGGTCGTTCCCGGATTGATTTCCCGGATCAGCGCCGCCTGCTGGGTCCCTGCGATCACCACTTTAGCACCGGCATCTTCCATCAGATAGGTCATTTCGGTTCTGGTGAAACCGGGATTCAGCGGAACGCTGATGGCGCCGATACGCTGGCAGGCCAGATGGGCAATAACAAACACCAGCGATTTGGGAAGAAACAGTATCGCCCTGTCATCCTTGCCCAGCCCCCGGTCCAGAAGAAAATTGGCCATCCGGGCGGTATCCCTATGCAGCGCCCCATAGGATAGTTCTGTCTCCATCAGTCCGTTGCGCAAGAAGCTGATGGCGATGTCATCTCCCCGGGCAGATGTGCGGTCTGAAAAACGATCCTGGAATGATTCTCTACTCAAATCGCCCCTCTCATTCATGACAGATACCAAGGTTTGCAAACTTCAGCAGATACAGGTATATACCAGTTTGTTCGGATCTTTCAATACCCATATCCCCGATCGGAGGAATGCCACAAAGGCATGGGCAGGAAGAATGCCACGAAGGCACAAAGGCACAAAGAATAACTCCTGTAATCTCAGATCTTCCTTTCTTAGTGTCTTAGTGCCTTTGTGGCTAAACCCTCTTATTCTGTGGAGAAAAGAGAATGGATACAATTGATTTACGGTCAGACACCATCACCCAGCCTACCCCTGCCATGAGAGAAGCGATGGCCAACGCCGTCGTCGGTGATGATGTATTCGGCGAAGATCCAACAGTGATTCAACTGGAGGAGATGGCCGCCGAACGGATGGGCAAAGAGGCGGCACTATTTGTTGCCAGCGGCACCATGGCAAACATTATCAGCGAAATGACCCATTGCGGTCGTGGAGATGAGATGATCCTGGGGGCTCGGTCCCATATCTTCTTGTACGAACAGGGCGGATCGGCAGCCATCGGTGGCATTCACCCGAGGACCATACCCAATGAATCCGACGGCACGCTGAATCTCGACGCCCTGACCGCGGCCCTCAGGGAAGATGACGATCACTTTCCTGTTTCACGCCTGATCGTTCTGGAAAACACCCACAACCGCTGCTATGGCACCCCCCTTGATCTGACCTATATGAACGCCGTTGGCCTTTTGGCCCATGAAAACGGGTTGAAACTGCATGTCGATGGGGCCCGGATTTTCAATGCGGCCATTGCACTGAGCATCGATCCCGCACAACTGGTCGCTTCGGCTGATTCAGTGGCGTTTTGCCTGAGCAAGGGCCTGGCGGCACCGGTGGGTTCAATGGTCTGCGGCAATAAGGAGTTTGTAGCAAGAGCACGGCGCGCCCGTAAGATTCTCGGAGGGGGCATGCGGCAGGCCGGTGTAATTGCTGCGGCAGGGATTGTAGCACTCAATGAAATGGTCGACCGGTTGGCAGACGATCATGCCAACGCCCGGGCCCTGGCAGAGGGCCTCGTCGACATCCGCGGGGTGTCTGCGGATCCGAATCACGTCACAACCAATATCGTGTATATCGACATCGAAGACAGTAGTACCCCATCGGCTGATCTGGCTGAACAGCTCAACGCAAAAGGCGTCAGACTCCTACCCACAGCTCCGGATCAGCTCAGGGCGGTAACGAACTACCACATTACCCCGGATGATATTCAGCAGACGCTGGATGTCTTCAAGGAAGTGTTGGGGTAAAACGTTGAAACCCATCAGATGATGAACTCGTAGAAAGTGTAACCGATGGCTAAGTAGAAATCTTCATATACAAGGCATAGTGGATGGCTAGGCGTGAAGGCATACATGCCGTATGTCGAACGTCTGGCCAAACGCTATAACGCCGTAGATGGAGACTTTTTACGACGCCATCATCAGATGATCCATGCGGAAAGGAGACACCAGATGACGAATCGACAGGTTGAGCTTGAAAACTGGCAGGAAGATTATGAGAAGAAACTTATCTCCCAGGAGGAAGCCGCCGAGCTGATAAAATCCGGGGACAACATCTTTCTGCCCGCGGTCTATATGGGATCGTTGGTTCATGCCATTGTGGCCCGAAAGGATGAATTGCGGGATGTAACCATCGAGACCCAAGCACCGGTTGTGGACCCCGGATGGCTTTCAGAAGGTATGGAGGAATCCTTCCAGATGATTGTCAGAATCTTCCTGGCCCCCCTGGCCCGACCGGGACACGATGAAGGGCGGATTCAGTTCCTGCCCTATACAAACCACACCTGGGTCAAACCCCTGAGAGACAACCGGCCCATGACGCGGGACCTGGATGTTTTCCTGGTGGAGGTTTCAGAACCGGATGAAAACGGATTCATGACCTTTGGGCCACAAGTATGGGAAAAACGTCAATACGCCAAGAAGGCCAAACTGATCATCGCCGAAATCGATCGAC